>NZ_BAAHAF010000150.1:0-1827 GCF_054777815.1 Angustibacter speluncae
GCCGGGGGCGGCGGCGCACCCGGCGAGCAGGAGGGCGCGGGCGGCGGCCGCGGCGGTCGGCGGGGGCGACCGAACCACCCCGCGCCGACCGGTGCCAGGCCGGCGGCCTGGCCGCCGGTGCCCGTCTCGACCCGGCCGGGCGCGGGCGTCCCGGAGGTCGGGACGGCGACCACGTGGACGACGGCGTCCATGCCGGTGCCGGCGGGGTCGCCGACGGCGAACACGCGGTTGAGCGCACCCGCCTGCAGGGTCAGGTCGAGCGGCCCGAGGAACGACGGCGACGTCCGGCCGGTGGCGACCACCTGCACCTCGTAGGTGCCGACCGGGACGACCGCGGTGAGCGACTCGCCGTTGGCGACGTTGGCGAACAGCACCTGCCCGTCGACCACGATGTCGGCCGGCGGGACGGCGGCGGTGTGCGAGACGACGAGGCGGGCCTTGCCCGCCGGGACGGGCGACACGTCGTTCGCGAACACGGTGACGACCGGGTCGGCGCCCGCCGTGACCGGCGGGTGCACGACGACGTCGGAGTCGGACCCCGGCGCGAGCTGCAGCGTGCTGCTCACCACGGCCGCACCGCTCCCGTCGGTCACCTCGAGCACGTGCGCGCCGGCGGCGAGGTCGAACGGGCCGACGACACCCGGGCCGGCGACGTCCCGGGCGACGACCCCGCCGTCGACCGCGACGTCGACGGTGGTGCCGGGCAGGCCGTGGACGACGTACACCCGGGCACCGCTGCCCGCCGTCGCCGGGCCGGAGACGGCCAGCAGCAAGGCGGCCGCGAGGGCGGCGGCCGCGAGCAGGGTCGTGGTCGTCACGATGCGCATCGGGGACTCCTTCAGGCGGACGGGGGATTGACCCGCGCGGGGGACGGTAGTCACGATCAGTGACGACTGCCACCGTTCCCGACCGGAGCACCCGTTCGGGCGGACCGGCCCGTGCGCGACGAGGCGAGGGGGAGCCATGCCGCTGGACTACGACGGTCGCCTGCGTGCGCGCCGCGCCGGCGGCGTCGTCGCGCCCCTCGTGCTGCTGCCGCTGGCGGCCTGGGTCTGGGTGTCCGCGCCGGCCGCGCCCCCCACCGACGCCGCGTCCCCCGCGTCCGCGGTGCCTCCCGCTGCTGTGCCGCCGTCCGCTCCCCGGCAGGACGCCTCGCGGCCCAGCACCTCGGCGGCGGGCACCACGCCGCCCGGCGACTACCCGCCGAGCGCCCCGTCGGGGGACGGCGAACCCACCTCGGTGGTCGTGACCGCGACGGCGGCGGACGACGGCTCGTTCGACGTGGTCGAGGAGGTGTCGTTCGCGGCACCGACGACGAGCCTGCTGCTGCGGCTGCCACCCGTCGACGGCGCCGGGCCGGACTTCGAGGACGTGGTGCCCGTCGTCGACGACCTGCGGGTGGGCGGCACGGGCGACGCGCGGTCGGCCCCGGGCGCGGTGGCGGCGCCGGTCGCGCTCGACGGCCCGGTGCTGTCGGTGCGGCTGACCTACCGCTGGTGGGGCACCGACGTCGCCACCCGTCCCTCGCCCCCGGGCCGCGCGCTCGCGGCCCTCGCGCCGCTGACCGACGCCGGTGACGCGCCGGTCACGTTCGTCGTCGACGGCGAGCCGGCGCGCAACCTCGCCTGCCCGCTGGTGCTCGGGGTCGGCCTCGGCTGCGCCGCGGAGCGCGACGGCGCCCTCACGACGGCGGCGCCGCTCGACGCCGCGACGGCGCTCGTGCTGGTCCAGCTGGACGTGCCGTGACCGCGGTCGTCGAGCGCGCGCTCGTGCTGGCCGCGCTGGCACCGCTCGCGGGCGCGCTGCTGCTGGTGCTGCTGCACCGCC
>NZ_BAAHAF010000151.1:0-40118 GCF_054777815.1 Angustibacter speluncae
GGCGAGGCGCTGGGCGTGCAGGGCGGCGTGCGCCGCGACGAGCAGCCGCAGCGCGGGCACGGCGCCGGCCGTGCAGGCCGTCCGCAGCAGGTCGGCGGCCCGTGCCGGGCCGAGCGCGGTCGACAGGTGCCGGTACGCGGTCGCGGCCGCCACGTGCCGCCCGTCCCACGTCCGGTAGCCGTTCGAGGTGCGGGTGGCGGCGGGCAGCACGCCCTCCGCCTCGAGGTCGCGCACCTGCTGCACCGACCAGCCGGACCGGCGCGCGACGTCGGCCGTCCGCAGGCCGTCGTGGAGGGTTCCCATCCCGGCCGAGCCTACGGCCGGCGCCGCGCCCTCCACAACGGCGTGAGTGCCACGCTGGAGCGCATGACGACCGGATCGACCGCACCCGGACCGATGACCACCGACGAGATCGACGCCTTCGTGCAGGCCCTCGGCGGCGTGCTCGTGCTGCGCCCCCAGGAGGGCGACGGGACGCCCGAGGTGGCGTGGGGCGACCTGTTCTTCTACGAGGCGCCCGACGGCCTGCTGCCGCCCGGGCAGCCCTTCGCCACCGTGGTGACCAAGGACTACCCGGGGGAGCCGTCGTCCGACCTGGGTCGGCCCGGTGCGTTCCGCGTCAACGTGCACGTGGGTCGCGCGGCCCTGGACGACCTCGTCGACGGACCGGAGGACCCGACCGCGCGCGACGTCGTGCTGCGGCACCCGGTCTACGGCGACCTGGGCTGGGCCGCCGTCGTCGAGCCGGGGGAGCGGACCCGCGGGCGGGTCGAGGCGATGCTGCGGCAGGCGCACGCCGACGCCCGGGCGCGCCGCCTCAGGCGCTCGTGAGCACGACCAGCTCCTGCGTCGCCCGGGTCATCGCCACGTAGCGGTCGACCGCGCCGGCGACGCCGTCGCCGAACCGGTCGGGGTCGACGAGCACGACCAGGTCGAACTCGAGCCCCTTGGCGGTCCGCGGGGTCAGCGAGCGGACGCGCTCGCCGTCGACGAGGGCGCCCTCGACCCGCTCGGCACCGCCGACGACGCAGGCCACGCCCTCGTCGTGCGCGGCGAGCCAGCCGGCGAGCACCGTGTCGAGCTCGTCGACGTGCCCGTGGCGCACCGGCACGCCGCTCGAGCGCACGGACGTCGGGACCGCCGCGTCGGGCAGCACCGCGCGGATCACCGGCTCGGCCTCGGCCATGACCTCCCTCGGCGTCCGGTAGTTCAGCGTCAGGCCGGCGACCCCGACCCGGTCGAGACCGACGCGGGCGAGCCGCTCGCGCCACGACTCCGCGAACCCCTCGCGCGCCTGCGCGCGGTCGCCGACGACGGTCAGGCTCCGGGACGGGCAGCGCAGCAGCAGCATCTGCCACTCCGCGTCGGTGAGCTCCTGCGCCTCGTCGACCACGACGTGCGCGAACGGCCCGGCAAGGGCGTCCGGGTCGGGGGCGTCGTGGTCGGCGGCGTCGACGAGCACGCTGCGGGCGTCGTCGAGCCGCAGCATCGACATCACCTGCATCTCCGAGTCGTCGGAGGCGACCAGGTGCTCGACCACCCGGTCCATCTCGGCGCGCTCGGCGGCCAGGCGCGACGCGTGCCGGTCCCGACGGCGGTCGACCGAGGTGTCGCCGAGCCGCTGCCGCGCGGCGTCCAGCAGGGGGAGGTCGCTGACCGTCCAGGCGGAGGGGTCCTCGCGCTGCAGCAGCCGCACCTGCTCCGGCTCGAGCCACGGTGCGCACAGGCGCAGGTAGGCAGGCACGGTCCACAGGTCGCCCACCAGGTCGGTCGCCTCGAGCAGCGGCCAGGCCCGCTCGACCGCGTCGACCAGCCCGCGGTGGCGGCGCAGGTGCGCCCGGAGCGCGTCGGCCTCGACGGCGTCGTCGACGTCCTCGTCCTCCACGCGCTCCTCGTACCGGGCCGACAGGATCTCCAGCAGCTCGTCCCACACCTGCGAGCGGGCCTCGGCGTGCGGCGTCCCGGGCGTGGGTGCCGCGAACGCCTCGGCCCAGTCGTCCGGCGTCAGCCGCAGGTCGACCCACGGGGTGCTGACCACGAGCGCCGACGTGGGCGGCCGCTCGTAGAACCGCACCGCCGCCTCCACCGCGCCGACCATCGCGACCGTCGCCTTCAGGGCGGCGACCCGCGGGTCGCGCTCGGGCTCCGCCGCCGCTCCCTCGGGGACGAGGTCGCGCAGCGTGCAGGTGCGCACGCCCTCCTCGCCGAGGCTCGGCAGCACGTCGGACACGTAGGCGAGGTAGGGCTCGTGCGGTCCGACGACGAGCACGCCGCCCCGGCGGTGGCCGAGCCGCGGGTCGGCGTACAGCAGGTAGGCCGTGCGGTGCAGCGCCACGACGGTCTTGCCGGTGCCCGGCCCGCCGTCGACGACCAGCGCGCCCCTCGAGGGCGCCCGCACGATCGCGTCCTGGTCGGCGGCGATGGTCGCCAGCACGTCGCGCATCCGCGTGGTGCGTGCCCCACCGAGGCTCGCCACGAAGGCGGACTGGTCGTCGAGCGCGGCGCGGCCCTCGAGGCCGTCGGGTGTGAACACCTCGTCCCAGTAGTCGGTCACGCGGGCCGCGCCGCCGGGGCCCGCGTCCCAGCGGTACCGGCGTCTGCTGGACAGCCCCATCGGCTCGGCGTGGGTCGCGCCGAAGAAGGGTTCGGCGGCGGGGGAGCGCCAGTCGAGCAGCAGCCGCCGCCCGGAGCGGTCGGTGAGGCCGAGCCGGCCGACGTACAGCGGCTCACCGCCGTCCGCCGGCACCATGCGCCCGAGGCACAGGTCGGCGCCGAACCGGCCGAGCGCGCGCAGGCGCGCGGTGAGGCGGTGCACCTCCTGGTCGCGGTCGAGCGCCTGCTGGCCGGAGCGGGCGGGTGCGCGGCGTGCGTCGTCGAGGCGCTGCTGCAGGTCGGCGACCGAGTCGGCGAGGGTGCGCGCGACGTCGGACAGGTGGGCCTCGTCGGCGCCGACGAGAGCGGGGTCGGCCTTGGCCGAGAGTCGAGCGGGCAGGTCGAACACGGTGAGAGACAGCGGTTCACGTCCTCGGGGTCGGGTGCGGTGGTGGTGGCGGCCGACGATCATCGGGCCCCACCGGGGTCTTGCCGCAAGCCCCCGGACGCGCTATACGTTGAGAACGGAGGAGGAGCGCGCGCCCTCCCCGTCCCCCTCGATCACGGCGTGGGCGGTTGTGCGTGCCCTCGTGCGGGAGGACAGTGACCCCGCAGCGCCCGACGGCGGGTGCGACGAGGGGAGCGCGTGATGGCCGACCTGAGCAAGTCGTCCGGGGCGGGCGGGGCCGCCGCCGCGGTGGACGAGCAGCCCGAGCTCAAGCGGGTGATGGGGCCGAAGCTGCTGCTGCTGTTCATCGTCGGCGACATCCTCGGCACGGGCATCTACGCCCTCACCGGCCAGGTCGCGGCCGAGGTCGGGGGTGCGGCCTGGGTGCCGTTCCTCGTCGCGTTCGGGGTGGCGCTGCTGACCGCGTTCTCCTACCTCGAGCTCGTGACGAAGTACCCGCAGGCGGCGGGCGCCGCGCTGTACACGCACAAGGCGTTCGGCATCCACTTCGTCACCTTCCTGATCTGCTTCACCGTGATGTGCTCGGGCATCACCTCGGCCTCGACGGCCTCGCGCGCGTTCGCGGCGAACCTGGCCAAGGGCATCGGGATGGACGAGCCCGCACCGGGTCTCGTCCTCGGCGTCGCGCTGGGCTTCATGGCGCTGGTGATGCTGGTGAACTTCCGCGGCGTCGGCGAGAGCGTCAAGGCCAACGTGGTCCTGACCCTCGTCGAGCTGTCCGGCCTCGCGCTCGTCATCGTGGTCGGTCTGTTCGCGATCACCGCCGGTCGCGCGGACTGGTCGCAGGTCGTGGCGTTCGAGACGCCGGACGACAAGAACGTGTTCCTCGCGGTGACGACGGCGACGTCGCTCGCCTTCTTCGCGATGGTCGGGTTCGAGGACTCGGTGAACATGGCCGAGGAGACCAAGGACCCCTCGCGCATCTTCCCGAAGGTGATGCTCACCGGCCTGACCATCACCGGCATCATCTACGTGCTGGTGTCGATCTGCGCGGTGGCGCTGGTGCCGCTCGGCGAGCTCGCCGGCAGCGACACCCCGCTGGTGTCGGTGGTCGAGGCCGGGGCGCCGGGCTTCCCGACGGCCGACGTGCTGCCGTTCATCTCGATGTTCGCCGTCGCGAACTCGGCGCTGATCAACATGCTGATGGCGAGCCGGCTGCTCTACGGCATGGCCAAGCAGGAGGTGCTGCCGCCCCCGCTCGCCAAGGTGCACCCGACCCGGCGCACGCCGTGGGTGGCGATCCTGTTCACCACCGCGCTCGCGTTCTGCCTGATCACCTACGTCTCGTTCGCCAGCGACGACGCGATCTCGCTGCTCGGCGGCACCACCTCGCTGCTGCTGCTCGCCGTGTTCGCCGTCGTGAACGTCGCGGTGCTGCGGCTGCGGCGCAACCGGGTCGACCACGAGCACTTCGTGACCCCGACCGTGATGCCGGTGCTCGGCGCGGTGGTGTGCCTGTACCTGGTGACGCCGCTGTCGGGCCGCCCGGTCGACCAGTACGAGATCGCCGGTGCGCTGCTCGTGCTCGGCGTGGTGCTGTGGGCCGTCACGTGGTCGGTCAACCGCGCCGTGTACGCGAAGCGGACGTTCATGCGCGACCCGAGCGACCTGTCCGGCTGACAACTCGCTCGCCGCCGTCGGCGGGCGCGGCTAGCGTCACCGCCGTGGACCGACCAGCGCTGCCCTCGTCCGACCTCGGCCTCACCTGGCGGCCGCTGACCCCGGACGACGTGCCCGCCTGGCACGCGCTCCAGCAGGCGATCGAGCACGCCGACGACGCCACCGAGCGGTTCGACGCCGACGACCTGCTCGAGGAGCTGACCGTCGGCTCGCACAAGGACCCGGTGCGCGACTCCCTGGTCGGGCTGGACCCCGACGGGACGCCGCGCGCGTTCGGTCTGCAGGACCTGATGCCGGGCGAGACCCTGCGCCGCTCCTTCCTGTTCGGCGGCGTGCACCCCGACTGGCGCGGGCGCGGGATCGGGCGCGAGCTGCTGCGCTGGCAGCGCGACCAGTCGCGGTGGGCGTGGGCCGAGCAGGAGCGCGAGGGGGCGCCGGCCCTGCCGTGGCGCGTCTCGCTCAGCCACCCGGAGCGGCTGCGCGCCAACAGCGCGCTGGCCGAGCGGCTCGGCTTCACCGCGGTCCGCTGGCACCACGAGATGGTCCGCGAGCTCACCACCGCGGGCGCGCCCCCCGTGCCCGACCTGGCGGTGCCCGCCCCCCTGCGGCTCGAGCCGTGGACCGAGGACCTCGACGACGCGGTCCGGCTGGCGCACAACGAGGCGTTCGCAGGCCACTGGGGGTCGCAGCCTCGCGACCCGGAGGGGTGGCAGCAGTTCGGCATCGGCCACAAGAACGCCCGCCGCGACTGGTCTTTCGTCGTGCTCGACCCGGAGCGGGACGAGCACGCCCGCCCGGCGGTGGCCGCGTACACCCTGTCGAACGCGTACACCCAGGACTGGGACGCGCAGGGCTACACCCAGGGGTGGACCGGTCTGCTCGGGGTCCGTCCGGACTGGCGCGGCCGCGGGCTCGCACCGGCGCTGCTGGCGGCCGCCATGCGCGCCTTCGCCGCCGACGGCATGCAGAAGGCCGGCCTCGGGGTCGACACCGGCAACGCGTCCGGCGCGCTGCGCCTGTACGAGGGCATGGGGTACGAGGTCGAGCACACCCTCGTCACCTGGACGGTCGAGGGCAGCGGCAGTGCTGCGGGGTGAGCGGGTGCAGCTGCGGCCGCGCACCGCGGCCGACGCCGACGTGCTCTACCAGCTCGCGGCCGACCTCGACTCGTGGGAGGAGCGCGAGCCGGGCGCGCCGCGTCCCCTGACCCGCGAGGAGTACGACGAGCGGTTCGCGCGGCGGCAGACCGACCCCGGCACCGACCAGACCTGGGTGGTCGAGCACGACGGCAGGGTCGCCGGGTTCGTCGGGCTGTTCGGCGTCGACCCGCTCGCCCGCTCGGCCGAGGTGGGCATCGCGCTGCTCGCCGAGGCGCGCGGGCGCGGCCTCGGCACCGACGCGCTGCGGGTGCTGGTCGAGTTCGCGTTCACCCGCCTCAACCTGCGCCGCGTGCACCTGCGCACGCTCGCCGTGAACACGGCGGCGCTCACCAGCTACGCGCGCGTGGGCTTCGTCGAGGAGGGCCGCCTGCGCGAGAGCGCCTGGGTGCGAGGCGACTACGTCGACGAGGTGCTGATGGGGCTGCTGCGCGAGGACCGCCCGGAGGCGTCCGAGCGCTGAGGCCCCGGCTCAACCGATCGCGTGCAGCGGCTGGGCGAGCGGGGTGCCCGAGCCGTCGCGGCGCCCGGTGGCGGGCGGCAGCTCGACCGGCGACCCGGACGACGCGGTGCCCCGCGCCGGCGCGGGCCCCACCCAGGCCAGGGCCAGCTGGTCCTCGCCCCGCAGGAAGCGGTGGCAGCGCACGCCGCCGGTGCCGCGGCCCTTGGCCGGGTACTCGGTGAACGGCGTCACCTTCGCCGTGCCCGCCTCGGTGCCGGGCAGCGCGGACGACGACCCGGCGACCGTGACGACGACATCGGCGTCGCCGGGCGTCACGACGCCGAACCACACCACGCGGGCGCCGGCGGCGAGGCGCACACCGGCCATGCCGCCCGCGGCGCGACCCTGCGGGCGGACCGCGGAGGCCGGGAAGCGCAGCAGCTGCGCGTCGGAGGTGACGAACACCAGCTCGGCCGAGTCGGCCTGCGCGGCAGGCAGGTCGACGGCGCCGACGACCTCGTCGCCGTCCTTGAGCCCGATGACCTCGTACGACTCGCGTGCGGGGTGGTCGGCGACCACCCGCTTGACCACGCCGGACGCCGTGCCGACCGCGAGGCCGCCCTCGGCGTCGAGCGAGGCGAGGGCGACGACGCGCTCGCCCTGCTCGAGGGTGACGTACTCGCTGAGCGGTCCGCCCCCCGACAGCGACAGCGCGCCGGCGGTCGGCGGGACCGCCGGCACGTCGACCACGCCGAGCCGCAGCAGCCGCCCGGCCGAGGTGACGACGCCGACCTGGCCGCGCGCGGTGGTGCGCACGCGGGACACCACGACGTCGTGCGCGGAGCGCTCGCCCTCGACCGGCGGCGCCGGGGGCTCGTCGGTACCGGTGCGGGCGAGCAGGCCGGTGGCCGACAGCAGCACCCAGCACGGGTCGTCGCTCACCTCGAGGGGGGTGGCGGACGCGCGGGTGGTGGCCTGGCCGGAACCCTCGAGCAGCACGGTGCGGCGCGGCGTGCCGTAGGTCTTCGCGACCTGCGCGAGCTCGTCGGACACGACGGTGCGCAGCCGCTGCTCGTCGCCGAGGATCTGCTCGAGCTCGGCGATCTGGGCCTGCAGCTGGTCGCGCTCGGCCTCGAGCTCGACCCGCGAGAACTTCGTCAGCCGGCGCAGGCGCAGCTCGAGGATGTACTCGGCCTGCGGCTCGGACAGGTCGAAGACCTGCATCAGCCGGCCGCGCGCGGCCTCGGCGTCGTCGCTGCTGCGGATGACCCCGATGACCTCGTCGATGTCGAGGATCGCGACGAGCAGGCCCTCGACCAGGTGCAGCCGCTCGCGCCGCTTGCCGAGCCGGAACGTGGTGCGCCGCCGCACGACGTCGAGCCGGTGCGCCACGTAGACCTCGAGCAGCTCCTTGAGGCCGAGCGTGCGCGGCTGCCCCTCGACGAGGCAGACGTTGTTGATGCCGAAGGTGTCCTCCATCGGCGTGAGCCGGTAGAGCTGCTCGAGCACGGCGTCGGGGTTGAAGCCGGTCTTCACCTCGATCACGAGCCGCAGGCCGTGGTGGCGGTCGGTGAGGTCGGTGACGGCCGAGACCCCCTGCAGCTTCTTGCTCTGCACGGCGTCCTTGATCTTCTCGATCACCTTCTCGGGACCGACCGTGTACGGCAGCTCGGTGACCACGATGCCCTTGCGGCGGGCGGTGATGCTCTCGACGCGGGTGGTCGCACGGGTGCGGAACGTGCCGCGCCCGGTGGCGTAGGCGTCGCGGATGCCGTCGAGCCCGACGATCTTGCCGCCGCCGGGCAGGTCCGGGCCGGGGACGAAGCGCATCAGCTCGTCGAGCGTCGCCGTGGGCTTCCTGATCAGGTGCCGTGCGGCGGAGACGACCTCGACCAGGTTGTGGGGCGCCATGTTCGTCGCCATGCCCACCGCGATGCCGGACGCCCCGTTCACCAGCAGGTTCGGGAACGCGGACGGCAGCACCTCGGGCTGGGTCAGCTGGTTGTCGTAGTTGGGGACGAAGTCGACGACGTCCTCGTCGAGGCCGCCGGTCATCTCCAGCGCGGCCGGCGCGAGCCGGGCCTCGGTGTAGCGCGGGGCGGCCGGCCCGTCGTCGAGCGAGCCGAAGTTGCCGTGGCCGTCGACCAGCGGCAGCCGCAGCGAGAACGGCTGCGCCATGCGGACCAGGGCGTCGTAGATCGGGGCGTCGCCGTGGGGGTGCAGCTTGCCCATCACCTCGCCGACCACGCGCGAGCACTTCACGTGCCCGCGGTCGGGACGCAGGCCCATGTCGGCCATCGAGTACAGGATGCGCCGCTGCACCGGCTTGAGGCCGTCGCGCGCGTCCGGCAGGGCGCGCGAGTAGATGACCGAGTAGGCGTACTCGAGGAACGAGTCCTGCATCTCCGCCGAGACGTCGACGTCGACGACGTGCTCGGTGAAGTCGGACGGAGGGGGCGACGGGGTGGAGCGGCGGGCCATGCCCTGATCCTCCCAAGCGGCGCCGACGGTCCGGGCACCGCCACGCGGGCGCGGGTCCGGGCGTCGCCGGCCTCGGCTCGTGCCGGCGCGAAACGGACAGATCGGTGTGAGACGGGTCACACCCGTTGTTACCGGTGGGTCACTTCTGGTGGGGTCGAGCCGCGCGGGGGCGCGACGGAGCGCTCCCCGGGGTGGAAGGAACCGCCGTGCCCGTTCGTCGTCCCGTCCGTCGTCCCGTCTGGGTGGCCGCCGCGGCTGCGGCGCTGCTCGCCCCGCTGGTCGCGGCCGCGCCCGCCTCGTCGGCCGTCCCCGACGTCCCGTCGTCGGTGCAGACGTCCGCCGCCCGCCCGGCCGCCGAGGCGGCCGGCGTCTCCGTCGCCGCGCACCGGGTGACGATGTCCGACGGCGTGGCGCTGTCGGCGGTCGTGCTGACCCCGACCGGGCACGGACCGGGCCCGCACCCGCTGGTGCTCGCGCCGTCGAGCTGGGCGCTGAACAGCCTCGAGTACGTCGGCGGGGGAGCGCGCCTCGCGGCCGAGCGCGGCGTGGTCGTGGTCTCGTACACCTCGCGCGGGTTCTGGGAGAGCGGCGGCCGGATCCAGGTGGCCGGTCCGCGCGACGTCGCCGACGCGAGCGAGCTCCTCGACTGGGCCGTGGCGACGCAGGGCGCCGACGTCGAGCGGGTCGGGATGCTGGGCATCTCCTACGGCGCGGGCATCAGCCTGCTCACCGCCGCCGAGGACGACCGGGTCGACGCCGTCGCCGCGATGAGCGGCTGGGCCGACCTCGAGGCGTCCCTGCTGCCGAACGGGACGATCAGCGAGCAGGCGGCGGCGCTGCTGCTGACCTCGGCGCTGTTCACCGGTCGCGCCGGACCCGAGCTGCGGGCCGCCCAGCGCGCCTACCTGACAGGCGACTTCGCGCCGGTGCTGGAGTTCGCGCCGTCGCGCTCGGCCGCGACCAAGGTCGACCGGCTCAACGCGAACGGCACGGCGGTGCTGATCGCGCACGCGTGGACCGACGGGATCTTCCCGCCCTCGCAGATGATCGACCTGTACGGCGCCCTGACCGGCCCGAAGCGGCTCGAGCTCGCGCCCGGCGACCACGCGACGGCCGAGCTGCCGGGTGCGGTCGGCCTGCCGGACGAGACGTGGGACTCGGTGGGGCGCTGGGTCGGCGAGCACGTCGTGGGCGCCGAGACCGGCATCGACGACGAGCCGCCGGTGCGGCTGCAGACCGCGAACACCGGCGGCTGGACGTCGTACCCGGACTGGGCGGCCGCCACCGCCTCGACCCAGGCGCTCGACCTCGGCCCGCACGTCACGAGCTGGCGCAACCCCCTGCCCACCGGTGACGCCGTCGCCGGTGCCCCGGCCGGCTGGACGCGCTCGGTGGCCGCCCGCCGCCTCACCGTCGCCGACAGCGGCACCGTCCTGGTGTCGGGCGTCCTGCAGGGGATCGGCCTGCCCACGACGGCGTCGATCCCGCTGGTCGACCGGTCCGGCGCGATGGTCTGGTACACCGCGCGGCAGGCGTCGACGACGACGGTGCAGGGCACCCCGCGGGTGCGGTTCGACGTCCGGCCGCAGGCGTCGCGGACGACGCTGTTCGCCTACCTCTACGACGTCGACCCGTGGGGCACCGGCGCCCTGATGACGCACAAGCCGCTGACGGTGGGCGCGGGCACCACCGCGGTCGACCTCGAGCTCGAACCGACCAGCTGGCGGGTGGCCCCAGGGCACCACGTCGTGCTGGTCGTCGACGGCGTCGACCCCCGCTACCGGTCGACGTCGGTGGCCGGCACGTCGGTCGCGTTCACGCCGGGGGCCGACCCGGCGCTCGACGTCCCGCGCGGCTGAGGACGGCGGCGCGCCGGGCCGGCTCGACCGGAACCGTTGACACGACCTGGGAGCGCTCCCACACTCTCCTCAGCCGACACCGATGGAGGACGACCATGCCGCTCGACGACGCCCGGCAGCCCGCAGCGCCCCTGGCCCGCACCCACTCCCGCCGGACGGTGGTGTCGGCGGCCCTCGCGCTCGCCGCCGGCGGCGGCCTCGGCCTGGTCGCGGGTCCGGCTGCCGCCGCGCCGGGACCGGGGCGGCCGTCGCTGCCGGCCGACGGCACCGCGCGGCAGTCGGTGCGCGCGGCGCTGGCGTTCCTCGACGTCGCCGGGAACGCGTACCCGGCCGTCAACCCGGGCCCGCGCCTCGCGCAGAGCTACGCCGACGAGCTCGGCCTGTTCAGCACCGCGTTCGTCTACGACAACGCGCTGGCGATCTGCGCCCACCTCGCGGCCGGACGGGCGTGGGCCGCGCGGCCGCTCGCCGACGGCCTGGTGTACGCGATGGAGCACGACCCCGGCTACGCGGACGGGCGGCTGCGGCAGGCGTACAACGTCGGGCCGTACGTGTTCTACGACGGCAACCCGCAGCCGTACGGCCTCGTCCTGCCGGACGGCGCCGCCAACATCGGGTGGCAGTTCGGCTTCCTCGGCACGGCCGTCGGCGACATGGCCTGGCCGGGCATCGCCCTGGTGCAGCTGCACGCGGCGACCGGACGTCGGAAGTACCTCGACGCCGCGCTGCGCATCGGCCGCTGGATCGTCGACAACGCCTACGGCACCACGCCTCTGGGCGGCTACCAGTTCGGCAAGGACGCCGCCGACGCCAAGGTGCAGGCCTGGTCGACCGAGCACAACATCGACGTGCTCGCGTTCTTCGGCCTGCTGCACAAGGCCACCCGGGACCGCAGCTGGCTCGAGCTCGCGCAGCACGCCCGCGACTTCGTCGACCGGATGTGGTCGGAGGACGACGGCTGGTTCTGGACCGGCAGCGACGACGGCACCGAGATCAACCGCGACCCCGTACCGCTCGACCCGCAGACCTGGGGCTGGCTCGCGCTGCGCGACGACCGCGCGTCGACCGCCCTCGACTGGGCCGACACCGCGCTGCGCACCACCGACGTCGCCGGCCAGGGCAACAGCCAGCTGCCGCAGGGCTTCTCGGTCGACGGCGTCACGTTCAGCACCGACAGCCTCACCTCGACCGCGTCGTACAACGGCCTGCCGGTGCACCAGGACGGCGTCTGGCTGGAGGGGACGGCCCAGCTGGCGTGCGCCTGGGCCGACCGCCGCGGCGGCCGCACCGACCGGCAGCAGCTGGACGCCCAGCTCGCCCAGGTGCGGGCCGTGCAGGCCGGCGTCGGGCAGGGCCAGGTGATGGGCGGCAACCCGCTGCCCGCCGCCTCCGGCCTGGTCGCGGCGTCGTCGCTGATCGACAGCGGGTTCGGGTTCGGCTACTTCCAGGTGCAGCACGTCGGCGCGACCAGCTGGTACGTCATGGCGGGCACCTCGGCCAACCCCTATCAGCCCCGCGGGCTCGGGTAGGGGGTGCCGAAGCGGCCGGCGTGGGCGACCTGGGTGGGCTCGCGCCGGCCGCGGCGCAGGCTCGGGCTGCGGCGGTCGGCGGCGGGGTAGCCGACGCTGACCACGCCGACCGGCAGCCGCGAGTCGGGCACGCCGAACGCCGCGCGGAACGAGGCGATCGCGGCGGTGTCGCCGACGCCGAAGAAGCAGCCGCCGAGGCCCTCGTCGACGGCGGTCAGCAGCATGAGCAGCGCCGCCATGCCCGTGTCGACGTCCCAGTAGGGCACCGGCCAGTGCGCCTCGTCGCGGTCCTGCCACGGCTTGTCGGGCTCGGCGTAGCGATCGAGGTAGGCCTGCTTGTGGCTCAGGCACACCACGAGCAGCGGCGCCGTCATCATCCGGCCCAGCCAGCCGTCCGGCGCGTCGACGTCGCCGGAGGTGCTGCGCCAGTAGCGGTTCCGGTCCTCCGCCGACTCCAGCACCAGGAAGTCCCACCCCTGCGAGAAGCCCGCCGACGGCGCCCGCACCGCGTGCTCGAGCAGCCGGTCGACCACCTCGCGCGGGACGGGGCGGTCGGGGTCGTACGCCCGCACCATCCGCCGACGCCGGACCACCTCGCGCAGCTCCATCGCGCCAGCGTGCCACGCGGTGCGACGCCGCCACCCGGACGGGTGCACGTCGGTCGAAAACCCCACGAGGGGCGCGGTTCGGTCCCTACCGTTCTCGGTCGACGGGGGGACACCGGGTCCTCCTGCGCGCGCTTCCTCGGGGGACCTCCACCATGGACAACCTGCTCCTGCTCACGCTCGTCACCGTGCCGCTCGCCAGCATCGCCGCGATCGTCGTCGGCGCCATCCGGCCCCACCGTCGTTGGGCGATGCTGCTGACCGGCGTGGCCGGCCTCGTCTACACCGCCTACCTGCTGCTGTGGCCGGGCGAGGAGATCCTGGTCTTCCCGCTCGCGGCCCTCTTCCCGGTGGGCGCCATCGTGCAGTCCTTCAAGCGGCCGGCTCTGCGCACCGCCTGACGCCGGCACGACCTCGGCCGCGCGGGCGGCCACGCCCTAGGCTGCCCGCATGGCCGAGGAGACCGCCGCGACGACCCCGGCCGACCCCGCCTACCCGGCCCACTGGGCCGCCGACGTCGTCCTGCGCGACGGCGGGACCGCCCACCTGCGGCCGATCACGCCGCAGGACGCCGACGCGCTGCAGGAGTTCCACCTCGCGCAGTCGCCGGAGTCGGTCTACCTGCGGTTCTTCGCGCCGATGCCGCGGCTGTCCGAGCGCGACCTGACGCGGTTCACCACCGTCGACCACGTCGACCGGGTCGCGATCGTCGCGGTGGTCGCCGGGCGCATCGTGGGCGTCGGCCGGTACGACCGCACCGGCCGGCGCACGGCCGAGGTCGCCTTCAACATCTCCGACCACCACCAGGGCCGCGGCCTGGGCTCGGTGCTGCTCGAGCACCTCGCGGCGGCGGCACGCGAGCGCGGCATCCAGCGGTTCGAGGCCGAGGTGCTGCCGCAGAACCGCAAGATGGTCGGCGTCTTCCGAGACGCCGGCTACGAGGTGAGCAACCGGTTCGACGACGGCGTCATCGCGGTCGCGTTCGACATCGACCCCACCGAGCGGTCGATGGCGGTGATGGCGGCGCGCGAGCACCGCGCCGAGGCGGCCAGCATCGCCGCGCTGCTCACCCCGCGCTCGGTGGCCGTCGTCGGGGCGAGCACCACCCCGGGCCGGATCGGCCACGAGCTGCTCCAGCACCTCGTCGACGGCGGCTTCACCGGCCAGGTCCACCCCGTGCACCCCAGCGCCACCGAGGTGCTCGGGCTGCGCGCCTACCCCGACGTCGCGGCGATCGGCGCCCCCGTCGACCTGGCCGTCATCGCCGTCCCCGCGCCGCTGGTGTCCGACGTCCTCGCCCAGTGCGCGCAGGCCGGGGCACGCGGCGTCGTCGTCGTCTCGGTCGGGTTCGCCGAGCGCGGCGCCGACGGCGCGCGGCTGCAGGCCGACCTCGTGCGCACGGCGCGGGCGCACGGCCTGCGGGTCGTCGGGCCGAACTCCTTCGGCGTCATCAACACCGACGAGGCGGTGGCGCTGAACGCGTCGCTGGCGCCGCGGATGCCGGCGTCCGGGCGGCTCGGCCTGTTCAGCCAGTCGGGCGCGCTCGGCGTCGCGGTCCTGAACTCGGCCGCCCGGCGCGGCCTCGGGGTCTCGGCGCTGGTGTCGGCGGGCAACCGCGCCGACGTCTCGGGCAACGACCTGATGCAGTTCTGGGAGGACGACCCGCGCACCGACGTCGTCTGCCTCTACCTCGAGAGCATGGGCAACCCGCGCAAGTTCTCCCGCGTCGCCCGGCGCCTGTCGCGGGTGAAGCCGGTCGTGGTGGTGAAGTCGGGGACGAGCGGGTACGGCGTCCCGGCGGGCCACGTGGTGCGCAGCTCGAACGCCCCCCGCGGCGCGTTCGAGGCGATGCTGCGCCAGGCGGGGGTCGTCCGCACCGAGAACATCCACCAGATGTTCGACGTGGCGCAGCTGCTCGCTCACCAGCCGCTCCCGCAGGGCGAGCGCATCGGGGTGGTCACCAACTCCGACGCGCTCGCCGCCCTGGTGGCCGACGCGCTGCAGAGCTGGGACCTCGAGCTCGCGGGCGACCCGGTGACCGTCGAGCCCGAGGCCGACGCCGCGACGTTCAGATCCGCGCTGCAGCAGACGTTCTCGAACCCGGACGCGGACGCGGTCGTCGTCAGCTTCGTCCCGCCCGTCGCGGCCATCGACGCCGACGTGGTCCGCTCGGTCGCCGAGGTGTCGGCGGGCTCGGGCAAGACGACGCTCGCCTGCTTCGTCGGGCTGCGCGAGGTCACCCACGAGGGCATGCGGGGGACGCAGACCGTGCCGGCCTACCCGACGCCCGAGGACGCCGTCCGCGCGCTCGCCGCCGTCACCCGCTACGCGCGCTGGCGCCGGCGCGACCCGGGCACGCCCGTCGACCCGCCGGGCACCGACCCGCTGGCCGCGCGCATCGTCGTCGAGGAGGCGCTGTCGGGCACCGGGGCCGACGACGCCGAGCCGCTCACGCTCGGCGCGACGGGCACGGCCGCGCTGCTGCGGGCGTACGGCATCGACCTGTGGCCCACCGAGCACGTCACCACCCCGGACGACGCCGTCGGGGCCGGCGACCGGCTCGGGTGGCCGGTGGCCGTGAAGTACGCCGACAAGACCCTGCGGGAGCGGCGCGACCTGGTCGGCGTGCGGCTCGGCGTGCCCGACGCACCGGCGCTGCGGCGCGACGTCGCCGCGATGCTCGCTGCCACCGACGACCCCGCCGCCGGCACGGGTTTCCTGGTGCAGCCGATGGCGCCGAGCGGCGTGCCGGTCGTGGTGCGCGCCCTCGAGGACCCGCTGTTCGGGCCGATCGTGTCGTTCGGCCTCGCCGGCGACGCCGTCGACCTGCTCGACGACGTGGCGCACCGCATCCCGCCGCTCACCGACGTCGACGTGCACGACCTCGTCCGCTCGGTGAAGGCCTCGCCCCGGCTGTTCGGGTACCGCAGCACCCCCGCGCTGCACGTCGCCGGCCTGGAGGACCTGCTCGCCCGCGTGTCGCGGCTCGCCGAGGACCTGCCGGAGGTGGCCGAGCTCGTGCTCGACCCCGTCGTCGTCGGGCAGGCGACCGTCGCGCCGCTGTGGGCGCGGGTGCGACTCACTCGCCCGCCCGACCGCCGCGACACCGGCACCCGGCGCGCGCTGTGAGCACCTCGCTCCCCGCCCGGCCGGTGGTGCGAGGATGCCGTCCATGACGCCCCGCCGACCCACGCCGCCCCCGGACGGCGTGCACGCGACCGAGCTGCCCGCCGAGGTCCGGCGCGGCATCGAGCTGGCCGGCTACTACCCGGGCCTGGTCGAGCAGGTCGTCGCCACCGCCGTCGCCGGCGAGCCGGTGCACGCGCACCTCGTGCACCAGGAGACGACGTTCGACGCCCAGGAGGTGCGGCGCCACGTCACGGTGCTGGTCGTCACGCCCACCCGGCTGGTGACCGCCCACGTCGACGACCACGGACCGGACGACCTGTCGCCCACCGCCTACGCGAGCGCCTCGACCGAGGCCGTCCCGCTGCACGCGGTGCGCTCGGTCGTCCTGCAGCACGTCGTCGCCGACCCCGCGCAGCACCGCGCGGGAACCGCGCCCGACGAGCTCAGCCTGACCATCGGGTGGGGCTCGGTGCACCGCATGGACCTCGAGCCGGCCACCTGCGGCGACCCCGACTGCGAGGCCGACCACGGCTACACGGGGACGATGGCCACCGACGACGTGGTGCTGCGGGTGTCTCGGGCGGCCGAGGGCGGCGACGCCGTCGTCGACGCGCTCGCCTTCGCGCGGGCGCTGTCGGCCGCGACCGGCGCGGGTCCCTCCGGCGCCACCGCCCACGCGTGACCGCGCCCGACGCACCGGCGGGCGCGCCGCCGGGGCTGTCCGACGTGCTACCCGCCGCGGCCGCCTCCCTGGGCGCCACCCTCGAGGACGCCGGGCCGCCCGCCCTGGTGCTGCCGACCGCCGACCGGGTGGTCGTGCTGCTGGTCGACGGCCTGGGGGAGGAGCTGCTCGCGCGCCGCGCCGGTCACGCCCCGTACCTCACCTCCCTGCGTGGGCACGGGCACCGGCTCGACGTCGGCTTCCCCTCCACCACGGCCACCTCGATGGGCACCTTCGGCACCGGGCGCCTCGCCGGCGAGCACGGCATGGTCGGGTACCAGGTGCTCGACCCCGACCGCGGCGTGCTGCTGAACGAGCTGTCGTGGGACGACGGACCCGACCCCCGCCGCTGGCAGCCGCGCCCGCCGGTCTTCGAGCAGCTGGTGGGCCAGGGCGTCGAGGCGGTGCAGATCGGCCCCGGCTTCTTCCAGGGCTCCGGGCTCACCGAGGCCGCCCTGCGCGGGGCGCGGTTCGTCGCGGCGTCCTCGCTCGACGCCCGGGTCGACGCCGCCGCGGCCGCCGTCCGCAGCGCGCCGCGCACGCTCGTCTACGTCTACTGGGGCGACGTCGACAAGGTCGGGCACGTGCACGGCTGCGGGTCCGCGGCCTGGACCGAGGAGCTCGAGGCGGTCGACCTCGCCGTGCGCACCCTCGCCGCCCGGCTGCCCGCCGACGCCCTCCTGCTGGTGACCGCCGACCACGGCATGGTCGACGTCCCCGCCGACGCCCGGCTCGACCTCGCCGCCGGCGCCGACGGCACCGGCACCGCGCTGGAGCGGCTGCTCGCGCGCGACGTGCGGCTCACCGGCGGGGAGCCGCGCGCGCCGATGCTGCACTGCGAGCCGGGCACCGCCGAGGCCGTCGCCGCGCGCTGGGCCGCCGAGCTGCCCGACTTCGAGGTGGTGCTGCGCGAGCGCGCCGTCGCCGACGGCTGGTTCGGACCCGTCGCCCCGCACGTCCTGGGGCGCATCGGCGACGTCGTCGTCGCCGCCACCGGCAGCCGCACCGTGCACGACTCGCGGGTGCAGCGGCCCGAGCTGCTGGGGCTGGTCGGCATGCACGGCGCCCGCACCCGCGACGAGGTGGCCGTCCCCCTCCTGGTGCGCCCGCCGGGCGGATGACCTCGTCCGCCCGGTGATCGGGCAGGATGGTCCCTCGTGGCCGAGCTCGTGTTCTTCTCCGGGACGATGGACTGCGGGAAGTCGACCCTGGCGCTGCAGATGGCGCACAACCACGGCGTCCGCGGACGCGACGGGCTGATCTTCACCCGGTACGACCGGGCGGGGGAGGCCGTGCTGTCGAGCCGGCTCGGGCTGCACACCGCGGCGATCGAGGTCACCGACGCCACCGACTTCTGGGCCGAGGTCGCGCGCCACCGGATGGGCGGTCGCCGGGTCGACTACCTGATCTGCGACGAGGCGCAGTTCTACACGCCCGAGCAGGTCGACGAGCTCGCGCGCGTCGTCGACGACCTCGGCGTCGACGTCTTCGCGTTCGGCATCACCGCCGACTTCCGCACCCGGCTGTTCCCGGGCTCGCAGCGGCTGCTCGAGCTGGCCGACCGCACCCAGGTGCTGCAGGTCGAGGCGCTGTGCTGGTGCGGCGCCCGCGCCACCCACAACGCCCGCACCCTCGACGGGATCATGGTCGTGGAGGGCGAGCAGGTGGTGGTCGGCGACGTCGACCAGGTCACCGGCGTCGTCGGGTACGAGGTGCTGTGCCGTCGGCACCACATGCGCCGGATGACCGCCCAGGCCGCCCGCGCCGCCGCGATGTCGCCGGACGTGCTGCCGTTCGACCTCGACGTGTGCGCGGTCGCGCCGCCGCCGGACGCGCCCGCGCCGCGCGCGTAGCGGTCGCGTCGAGCGGGTCGGTCAGTCCTTCTTCGACCCGAAGACGATGTCGTCCCAGCTCGGGACGCTCGCCCGCCGCGGCTTGGCCCGGGCACGCGCCGGGCGCCGGGGCCCGTCCTGCGCGGGCCCGTCCTGCACGGGCCCGTCCTGCACGGGCCCGTCCTGCACGGGCTCGTCCTGCGCGGGCTCGTCGTGCCGGTCGGCGTCGCCGGTGCCCGCGTCCGTCCCCGACCCGGCCGGCCGCGCCGGCTCGTCGTCCTCGGGACGGCCGGGCAGCGCGAGGATCTCGGCGTCGACCGCCTCCTCCGGGCGCGACGCCGGCGGGTGCGCGGGCGGCGGGTCGTCGAACCGCTCGTCCGGGTCCTCGTCCGGGTCGTCCCCCGGAGGCGCGGCGTCCTGCAGCAGCTCGTCGACCAGGTCGCCCTGCACGGCCTCGGTGTCGGGGTCGGCGAGGGGCTGGCGGCGTCCGCGGCGACCGCGCAGCGCGTCGAGCAGCTCGACCGTGCGCTCGCGCGGCGGCCGGGCAGGCTCCTGCTCGTCGTCGGCCGGGCGCACCCCGCCGTCGGCCTCGACGTCGTAGACCTTCTCCTGCGCGGTGACCGCGGCGAGCCGGCGTCCGCCGAGCGGGCCGGGGTCCTGGTCGGTGCGGGCGCTGAGCCAGCGCGCCTCGTCGTCGACCGGCTCCAGGTGCGCGCCGGCGAGGTCGAAGCGCCACTGCGCGGTGCGCGCGCGCCCGCCGGCCGTGAACGCCACCTGCACCAGCCAGGTGCCCACTTCCTCGCGCCAGGCGTCCCAGTCGCGCTCGCCGTCGACGCCGCGGGCGCGCATGCGCTGGGCGACCAGGTCGTCGAGCGGGGTGCCGGACGCGCCGCCGGAGCGGTGCACCACGGTGGCGCGCGCGCGGTCGGCGACGTGCCGCCGCTCGGCCACCACCGGGCCCTCGTAGCGCAGCACGTGCTCGAGGGGGAGGCCGGCGAGCTCGGCGACCTCGTCGGCGCTCATGCCGGCCCGGATGCGGGCCTGGATCTCCTTGGGCCGCAGGCCCGACCCCATCGCGATCTGCAGCTGGCCGAGGCGCGCGCGGTCGCGGCGCACCGCCGCCCGCAGGGGCTCGTCGATGGCCAGCAGGTACCGCGAACCGTCGGGCCCGGCGAGCACGAGGTGCTCGCCGTCGTCGTGCACGCCGACCAGCTCGACGTCGTCCATGGAGCCACTCCCTCGCAAGTCGTCCGGCCACTGTAGGCCCGCCGCCGCCCCCGTCCCCGGAGCCGCCCCGGCGCGCCACGACGGGCCGTCGGCGCACCCGCGCAGCGGCCCTACCCTCGTCGTCGTGGCGCTGCTGATCCTCGACCTGGTGGGCGTGTTCGTGTTCGCGCTCTCCGGCGGGCTGGCGGCCGTGCGGCACCGCTTCGACCTGTTCGGGGTGCTCGTCCTGGCCTGCTGCGCCGGCCTCGGCGGCGGGGTGCTGCGCGACGTGCTCATCGGCGCCGTCCCGCCCGTCGGCGTGAGCGACCCCCGGCTGCTCGCGGCCGCCTGCGCGGCCGGGCTGGTGACGTTCTGGCTGCACCCGCGGATGAGCGCGCTGCGGCGCTCGGTGCTGGTGCTCGACGCCCTCGGGCTCGGGGTGTTCGTCGTCGCGGGCACGCTCAAGGCGCTCGAGCTCGGCGCGCCGCTCACCTCGGCCGTGCTGGTCGGCATGCTCACCGGCATCGGCGGCGGCGTGGTGCGCGACCTGCTCACCGGCGAGGTGCCGCAGGTGCTCACCCGCACCGAGCTCTACGCCACCCCGGCACTGGTCGGCGCGCTCGCGTACGCGCTGCTGTGGCGCGCCGGGGTCGACGGCCCGGCACCCGCGGTCGGGGTCGCGCTGCTGGTGAGCGGGCTGCGGCTGTTCGCCCTGCGGTTCAACGTGACGGCGCCCGTCCCGCGGGGGGACTGACGCGGCGGGTGCCGAGGGCGTGGGGGACGATGGGCCCATGCCCGACGCCGACCAGGTCACCCCCCGCCACGACGTCCTCGTGCTGCTCTCGTTCGGCGGCCCGGAGCAGCCGGAGGACGTCGTCCCGTTCCTGCGCAACGTCACCCGCGGCAAGAACATCCCGGACGAACGGCTCGCCGAGGTCGGCGAGCACTACTACGGGTTCGGCGGCCGCAGCCCGATCAACGACCAGAACAAGGCCCTGCTCGCCGCCCTGCGGGCCGAGCTCGCCGGGCGCGGCGTCGACCTGCCCGTGGTGTGGGGCAACCGGAACTGGGAGCCCTACCTCACCGACGCGCTCCGCGAGGCGCACGAGGCCGGGGCGCGGCGGGTGCTCGTCCTCACCACCAGCGCCTACTCGTCCTACTCCGGCTGCCGGCAGTACCGCGAGGACGTCGCCCGCTCCCTCGCCGAGCTGGCCGAGGAGGGGCGCGAGCTCGAGGTCGACCAGGTGCAGCGGTACGCCGGGTCCACGGGGTTCGTGCAGGGCAACGCCGACGCCGTCCGCGCCGCGCTGCAGCGGGTGACCGAGCAGCCGTCCCGGCTCGTCTTCGTCACGCACTCGATCCCGACGGCGATGGCCGACACGGCCGGTCCGGACGGCGGGGCGTACGTCGCGCAGCACGAGGGGGTCGCCGCGCGGGTGGCCGACGAGGTCGGCGCCGACGGGTGGGACCTGGTCTACTGCAGCCGCTCCGGGCCGCCGACCCAGCCGTGGCTCGAGCCCGACGTCAACGACCACCTGCGCGACCTGCACGCCCGGGGCGTCCGGTCGGTCGTGCTCGCACCGATCGGCTTCGTCAGCGACCACATGGAGGTCGTCTACGACCTCGACACCGAGGCCGCCGCCACGGGTGAGGAGCTCGGGCTGCAGGTCGTCCGAGCGGGCACGGTCGGCACCGACCCCGCGTTCGTGTCGTCCCTGGTCGACCTCGTGCTGCACCGCACGGGCGTCGCGCCCGCGCCGGCCGCCGCGCTGCCGGGCCTGCCGTCGGTGCACGACGCCTGCCCGGTCGGGTGCTGTCCCAACCTGCGCGGCGAGCAGCCGGCCGCCTGCGGGGCCTCGCGGTGAGCGCACCGGAGCAGCCCGACGTCCCGGTCGCCGACCTGGTCGCGCTCGCCGAGCAGGCGGCCCGCGCCGCGGGCGACCTGGTCCGCGACGAGCGGCCCGACGCCCTCGAGGTGGAGTCGACCAAGACCAGCCCCGTCGACGTCGTGACCGCGATGGACACGGCCGCCGAGGCGCTGCTGCTGCGGCACCTGCTCGCCGCCCGCCCCGACGACGGCGTGCTGGGGGAGGAGGGCGGGCTGCGGCCCGGCACGAGCGGCCTGACCTGGGTGGTCGACCCGATCGACGGCACCGTCAACTACTTGTACGGCATCCCGTCCTACGCGATCAGCGTGGCGGTCGTGAGCGGCCAGCCGGACCCGGCGGGGTGGACGGTGCTGGCGGGCTGCGTGCACAACCCGGCGACCGGGGAGACCTGGACGGCGGGCGCCGGCACCGGTGCGTTCCTCGACGGCCGGCCGGTGCGCGGGCCGCAGGAGGTCGGGCTCGACGTCGCCCTGGTCGGCACCGGGTTCGGCTACGTCCGCGAGCGACGCCGCCGGCAGGCGCAGGTGGTGGCCGCGCTGCTGCCCGACGTGCGCGACATCCGCCGCGCCGGGGCCGCCTCGCTCGACCTGTGCGCCGTGGCGTCGGGACGGCTCGACGCCTACTACGAGCGCGGGCTGGCGCCGTGGGACCAGGCGGCCGGCTCGCTCGTGGCGCGCGAGGCCGGGGCCCGGGTGACCGGTGCGCGCGGGCTGCACCCGAGCGCGGACCTCGTCGTGGCGGCCGCACCGCGCCTGCACGACGTGCTGGCGCGCCGGCTCGACGAGCTCGGCGCCGACCGCGACTGACCCCGTCGGTGCGGGGCCGCGGCCTCAGGCGACGGGTGCCTGCTGGGTGGCCTCCGGGTCGAGCACGATGGGCCCGGTCGGCGACGGCTCGCCCTCGGGCAGCTCGAGGTCGGTCGGCACGCCGTGCCGCTCCAGCTCGGCGCTCACCGCCGCCAGCTCGATGCCGTGGTCGTCGGCCAGCCGCGTCAGCGACTGCAGCTCGCCCACCAGGACGCCCACCAGGTAGTCGTCGCCCGCCGCGGTGGCATCGCGCAGCGAGGCCAGGGCCTGCTCGGCCCGTCCGGTCAGCTCTGCGGAGAACTCGCTCATGGGCGCACCCACCTTCCGTCGCGCGGCCTGCCGGCCGCTCCCCGAACGATCCTGGGCGATTCGTCCCGGATCGCGCTCGACACCGGGCACCCTACGCGACGCACGTGACGGTCCGATGACGCCGACGCGGCTCTGCGCCGGACGGGGTGAGCGGCCTCACAGCGCGTGGCGGCGCGACGCGCCGCGGACCCCCCGCGTGCGGCGACCGGTCGTCGTGGTGCACAATCCAGCGCGCTGCCCACGACGCACGGCCGACGGCGTGTCCGTGCCGCGGGCACAAACGGGCGGCGTGCGACGTTACGCATGCGCTCCACCGGTCAGGCCGCCCACCCCAGCCCACGGACCACCGGTGCGACGCACCCAGAACCAGCGCACGAGCACCCTGCACGCGCAGCACCGAACCACGACCACCGGAGCGTGACGAACCCATGGCGACCGACTACGACGCGCCGCGCAAGACCGACGACGACCTCAACGAGGACTCGCTCGAGGAGCTCAAGGCCCGCCGCGTCGACAAGAACTCGGGCAAGGTCGACGAGGACGAGACGGAGGCGGCGGAGGGCTTCGAGCTCCCCGGCGCCGACCTCAGCAACGAGGAGCTGTCGGTGCGGGTGCTCCCGCGCCAGGCCGACGAGTTCACCTGCTCGAGCTGCTTCCTCGTGCACCACCGCAGCCAGCTGGCCAGCGACAAGAACGGCCGGATGATCTGCAAGGAGTGCGCGGCCTGATCCACCACCCGGGCGGCGTGCGACCAGCGGTCGCGCGCCGCCCTCGGCGTACCCGGGCCCGTCGGGGTGCCGGCCCGTCAGGTGCGCGCGGCCTCGAGGGCGCGGACCAGGTCGTCGGGACGCCGGGTCGAGACCAGCCAGTACGGCGTGGGGTCCTGGGGGTCGACCAGCTCGACCCGCACCACCGGGTCGACCCAGCCGCGCAGCACCAGGAACGCGCGGGCGTCCAGCCCGGGTCCGCGGGCGTGCCGGGCCTGCTCCCCGCGCAGCGCGACCGCCTCGCCGAGCAGGCCGACCGGGACGCGCGCGGGACCCGCGCGCAGCTCGCCGTCGGCCACGACCACGCGGGCGGACGCCGCGACCAGGCCCGCGGCGCAGGCCGCGAGCACCACCAGCGCGACCGGGGCCACCACGAGCACCCCGACCGGCAGCACCGCGGCACCGGCCATGGCCGCGCCCAGGGCGACCACCACCCACCACCCCGGCGACGGCCAGAGCCGCTCCTGGTGCAGCACCTGCTGCGGCCGGCCCGTGGTCGCGTCCATCGGACCAGCGTGGCACGGGTAGTGTCGTCTGCCGTGAGCGACCCGTCCGCGCACGAGGGGACGCACGGGGCCGGAGCGGCGCTTCCCGCCCCGGTGCGCGTGCCCGTCGTGCTCCTCGACCCCGACCTGCCGGTACCGGCCTACGCGCACCCCGGCGACGCGGGCGCCGACCTGGTGGCGCGCGAGGACGTCCTGCTGGACGCCGGAGGCGGCCGGGCCACGGTGCCCACCGGCGTCTGCGTGGCCCTGCCGGACGGCTACGTCGGGCTGGTGCACCCGCGGTCGGGCCTCGCCGCCCGGCACGGCGTCACGGTGCTGAACGGCCCGGGCACCGTCGACGCGGGGTACCGCGGCGAGATCCGGGTGACGCTGCTCAACACCGACCCGCGCGAGCCCTTCCAGGTGCGCCGCGGCGACCGCATCGCCCAGCTCGTCCTCCAGCGGGTCGAGCAGGCGACCTTCACCCCCGTCCCGACCCTGGTGCCGTCCGCGCGCGGCACCGGCGGCCACGGGTCCACCGGGGGCTTCGCGACCACCGGACGCGCGACCGACAGGGGAGGACACGGCTGATGGCGTGGTTCAGGCGCAAGCGCGACGAGGACGGGCTCGGCACCGGCTCGGCGGACTCGGCGGACTCGGCCGACTCGGCGGGTTCCGCGGACTCGGCGGACTCGCCCGACGAGGTCGACGAGGAGGCGACCGCCGAGGCCGCCGCCGAGCGGGCCGAGCTGGCCGCGCGCGAGCGCGCGCTCGAGGCCGAGGAGTCGCGCCGCGGGTCGGGTCCGTTCGACTCCGGCGAGGTCGACGACGACGTGAAGCGGATCGACCTCGGCGCGCTGCGGCTGCCCGCCCGCGAGGGCATGGAGCTGCGGCTCGAGGTCGAGGAGAAGTCGCAGAAGGTCATCGCGGCCACCGTGGTGCTGGGCGGGTCGACGCTGCAGGTGCAGGCCTTCGCCGCGCCGCGCACCCTCGGGGTCTGGGACGACGTGCGCGGCGAGATCGCGGTGCAGGTGACCAAGCAGGGCGGGACCGCCGACGAGGTGCCCGGCGCCTTCGGCTGCGAGCTGCTCGCCCGCATCCCCGTGCGCACCACCGACGGCCGCACGGGCCACCAGGTCAGCCGCTTCGTCGGCGTCGACGGCCCCCGCTGGTTCGTGCGCGGCGTGTTCGGCGGTCCCGCCTCGCACGACGCCGAGGCGGCCGCGCCGCTGGAGGACCTGCTGCGCTCGTGCGTCGTGGTCCGCGGCGACGAGGCGATGGCTCCGCGCGACCTGCTGCCGCTGCGGCTGCCCACCGAGGACAGGCCGGTGCCGCCGGCGGCGGCCGACGGTGCGCCGTCCGGGGACGACCTGGCCCCGTTCGAGCGCGGCCCCGAGATCACCGAGACGCGATGACGGGGCAGGTCTGCTCCACCCGGGGGAGCGCCGCTCGCGCCCGCGTGCGGCGACGTACGCTGGGACGGTGAGGACCACCGGTGACGGGCTGCGGTCGGCGCTGCGGCGCCTGACCCGCTCGCAGAGCCACACCGACGCCGAGGAGGAGAGCGAGCGCTCCCGGCGGCTCGGCGGCACGCCCTGCGGCGAGCTCAGCGGGCGCCACCGCGTCCGGCTGGCCGGCACGCTGCGCAGCGTCACCCTGCGTCCGCGGGCCGGCACCCCGGCGCTGGAGGCCGAGCTGTTCGACGGCACCGGGTCGGTCGTGCTCATCTGGCTCGGCCGCCGCGAGATCCCCGGCATCGACACCGGCCGGTGCGTGCGGGTCGAGGGGCTCGTCGCGTGCTCCGAGGGCCGCAAGGTCATGTACAACCCGTCCTACGAGCTGACCGCCGGGTCGGGGCTGTGAGCCGGCCGGGCCTGTGACCGACGAGCAGCTGCCGCCGTCCCGACGGGCGGCGAGGGAGGCGCGGCGCGCCGCCGAGGAGGCAGCGCGCGCCGCGGCCGGCGGCGTCGGTGCCCGGGTGACGGGCCTGCAGCCAGCGCTCGCCGAGGCCGGCGCCGACGCCGCCCAGCGGTGGCCGGTCGGACGGCCGTTCGCCACCCACCCGCTGCAGGTCGACCAGGTGCAGGTCGTCCGGACGCCGGACGACCTGCAGCCCGAGCCCGCGCCGCAGCCCGAGCCCGAGCAGGAGCCGGTCGTGCTGACGAAGCCGGCGACGGTCGACGAGGCGCCGACGACCGTGCCGGTCGCGGCGCCCGAGCCCGCCCAGACGCCCGAGCCCGTCACGGCGTCCGAGCCCGTCACGGCGTCCGAGCCGGTCGCGACCTCGGAGCCGGCCGAGCCGGTCGAGCCGGCGGGCGCGACCACCGCCTCGCGGCGCGCCCGTCGCAGCGGTGGCCTCGCGCAGGCCGCTGCGCCGCAGGAGTTCTCGCTCGCCCAGGCCGTCGGCGGCGTCCGCGGCGCGGCCGAGACGCTGGTGCCGGGGCTGCTGTTCGTCGTCGTCTACACGATCGGGCGCGACCTGCGGCTGTCGCTGCTGCTCGCGGTCGGCGCCGCCGTCCTGGCGATCCTGGCCCGCGTCGTCACCCGGTCCGGGCCGAGCCAGGCCATCTCGGGCGCGGTCGGCGTCGCGATCTGCGCGGGGTTCGCGCTGGTCTCGGGCGACGCCCGCAACTTCTACCTGCCGGGCTTCCTCACCAACGTCGGCTACGGCCTGGTCTGCGCCCTGTCGACGGTGAGCCTGCCGCGGTTCACGGTGGCCGGCCGGGTCCTGCAGGGGCCGTACCCGGTGATCGGGCTGCTGCTGGGCCCGCTGACGGGGGAGGGCCTGGCCTGGCGCCGCTCGCCCGAGCGGCTGCGGGCCTACCGGCAGGTCACCCTGCTGTGGGCCGGGTTCTTCGCGCTGCGGCTGCTCGTGCAGGTGCCGCTCTACCTCGCCGACCTGGTCGGCGCGCTGGGGGCGGCCCGCCTCGTGATGGGCGTCCCGGCGTTCGCGCTGATGGTGTGGCTCACCTGGCTGCGGCTGCGGGCCGTCCCGCCGGCCGTGCCGGACCGCGACCACGCCGGCGCCCCGCCCGCGGGCTGAGCGCAGCTAGGCCGTCGCCGGCGCCAGCAGCGCCTTCAGGTCCGCCTCGAGGTCCGGCGCCGCGATGAGCAGCAGCTCGTCGTGCGCCTCGAGCACGTCGTCCGGGCTCGGGGCGATCGGGCGCTCCTCGCGGATGATCGCCACCAGGACGGTGTCAGGCGTCCAGGCGACGTCGCCGACGCGGGTGCCGACCAGCGGCGAGTCGTCCGGCAGCGTGAACTCGAGCATGTTCGCCTGGCCCTGCTGGAAGGTGAAGATGCGCACCAGGTCGCCGATCGAGACGGCCTCCTCCACGAGCGCGGTCATGAGCCGCGGGGTCGAGACGGCGACGTCGACACCCCACGCCTCGCCGAACATCCACTCGTTCTTGGGGTTGTTCACGCGGGCGACGGTGCGCGGGACGCCGTACTCGGTCTTCGCGAGCAGCGACAGCACCAGGTTGGCCTTGTCGTCACCCGTGGCGGCGACGACGACGTCGCTGCTGTCGAGGCCGGCCTCGCCGAGCGAGTCGACCTCGCACGCGTCGGCGAGCAGCCAGTCGGCCTCGGGCACGGACTGGTGCTTCATGGCCGCGGGGGACTTGTCGACCAGCAGCACGTCGTGGCCGTTGGCGATCAGCTCGCGGGCGATCGACCGTCCGACGCTGCCGGCTCCGGCGATGACGACGCGCATGGGCTCGCTGCTCCTGGGGTGGTGGGTGGGTCAGTCGTCGCCGGGCGGGCGGGCGAGGCGTCGTTCCAGCGCGGGCACCTCGTCGACCGGCGCGAGCAGGTGCACGACGTCGCCGTCCTGGTAGACGGTCTCGTCGGTGGGCAGGACCGCCCGGCCGAGCCGGGTGACGAACGCGACGCGGGCACCGGTGCGCTCCTCGAGCAGCCGCAGCGGCGACCCGACCCACGACGTGGCCACCGGGTACTCCGCCATCTGGATCGTGCCGCTCGCGTCGGTGAAGACGGGGGCGGCGCCGTGCGGGAGCAGCCGGCGCAGCATCTGGTCGGACGCCCAGCTCACCGTCGCGACCGTGGGGATGCCGAGCCGCTGGTAGACCTCGGCGCGTCCGGGGTCGTAGATGCGGGCGACGACGTTCGAGACGCCGAAGGTCTCGCGGGCCACGCGGGCGGCCAGGATGTTGGAGTTGTCGCCGCTCGACACCGCCGCGAAGGCGTAGGCGTTCTCGGTGTCGGCCTGGGTGAGGGTCTCGCGGTCGAACCCGACGCCCTCGATGGTGGTGCCCTCGAAACCGGCCCCGAGCCGGCGGAACGCCTCGGGGTTCTGGTCGATGACGGCGACGGAGTGCCCGCGGTGCTGCAGCGAGCGGGCCAGGGTGGCTCCCACCCGTCCGCACCCCATGATCACGAAGTGCACGGCGGAGACGCTACACGGGCGGGCGCACCCGGGCCGCGTGGACACCGGACCGCCCGGACGTGCTTACCATCGTCGTTCGTGACCACCGTGCAGCACCGAGGACCCGGGGGTGGGCGGTGAGCGCCGCCGACGCCGTCAAGCGCGTCCTCGTCGGGCGCCCGTTCCGCAGCGACCGCCTCTCCGAGACGCTGCTGCCGAAGCGGCTGGCCCTGCCGGTGTTCGCGTCCGACGCGCTCTCCTCGGTGGCCTACGCCCCCAACGAGGTGTTCCTGACCCTCGCCGTCGCCGGGGTCTCGGCGTACGCCTTCTCGTGGCAGATCGGCCTGGCCGTCGCGGTCGTGATGGCGGTCGTGGTGCTGTCGTACCGGCAGAACGTGCACGCCTACCCCTCGGGCGGCGGCGACTACGAGGTCGCGACGGTCAACCTCGGCCCGCGGGCGGGCCTGACGGTGGCGTCCGCGCTGCTCGTCGACTACGTGCTCACCGTGGCCGTGTCGATCTCGTCGGCGGCGCAGTACGCCGCCTCGATCGTCCCGGCCATCCGCGGGCACGAGGCGGTCGTCGCGGTGGCGGCCGTCGTCCTGCTGACCGCGGTGAACCTGCGCGGGCTGCGCGAGTCGGGCACCGCGTTCGCCATCCCGACGTACGTCTTCATGGTCGCGATCCTCGGCATGGCCGCGGTCGGCACCTTCCGCGCGCTGACGGGTGACCTGCCCGCCGCCGAGAGCGCCCAGTTCACCACCGAGGTGCAGCCCGCCTTCGACGGCGGGCTGGCCACCCTGGCCGGCGCCTTCCTGCTGCTGCGCGCGTTCTCGTCCGGCTGCGCGGCCCTCACCGGCGTCGAGGCGATCAGCAACGGCGTGCCGTCGTTCAAGAAGCCCAAGAGCACCAACGCCGCGATCACGCTGGCGATGCTCGGCGGCCTCGCCATCACGATGATCATGTCGATCCTGCTGCTCGCCCGGCAGATGGGCGTGGTGTACGTCGACGAGGTGCGCCCGGAGGAGGAGCTGCTGCTCGACGGCCGCCTCGGCGAGGGCATCGGCAACGGCACGGTGACCTTCGCCGACGGCACCGTCTACCACCAGTCGCCGATCATCACCCAGCTCGCGCACGGCATCTTCGACTTCGCGCCGCCGCTGGTCTGGCTGGTCACCATCGCGACCGGGCTGATCCTCGTCCTGGCGGCGAACACGGCCTTCAACGGCTTCCCGGTGCTGGGCTCGATCCTGGCCAAGGACGGCTACCTGCCGCGCCAGCTGCACACCCGCGGCGACCGGCTCGCGTTCTCGAACGGCATCCTGATGCTGGCCGGCGCCGCCGTCGTCCTCATCGTCGCGTTCGACGCCGAGGTCTCGCGGCTCATCCAGCTCTACATCGTCGGCGTCTTCGTCTCGTTCACGATGAGCCAGACCGGCATGATCCGGCACTGGACGCGCGAGCTGCGGCTCACCACCGACACCGCCACCCGCGCGCGGATGATGCGCTCGCGGGTCATCAACTCGGTCGGCCTCGCGATGACCGCGACCGTGCTGGTGGTCGTGCTCATCACCAAGTTCCTGCTCGGCGCGTGGATCGCGATCCTCGCGATGGTCGTGCTCTTCGTCATCATGCGCGCGATCCGCACCCACTACGACCACGTGGCGGCCGAGCTCGACCTGGCCCGCATCGACCCGGGCAAGGTCAAGGCGCTGCCGTCGCGGGTGCACGCGATCGTGCTGGTCTCCAAGGTGCACATGCCGACGATGCGCGCGCTCGCCTACGCCCGCGCGACCCGCCCGTCGACGCTCGAGGCGATCACCGTCGACGTCGACCCCGAGGCGACGGTCGCGCTGAAGCACCGCTGGGAGGAGCTCGACATCCCGGTGCCGCTCAAGGCGCTGCACTCGCCCTACCGCGAGATCACCCGGCCGATCCTGCGCTACGTCAAGCGGATCCGCCGCGTCAGCCCGCGCGACCTGGTCGTCGTCTACGTGCCCGAGTACGTCGTCGGCCACTGGTGGGAGCAGGTGCTGCACAACCAGAGCGCGCTGCGGCTGAAGTCGGCGCTGCACTTCACGCCGGGCGTGGTCGTGGCGAGCGTGCCGTGGCAGCTGCAGTCCTCGATCGGCGCCGAGCGGCGGATGAGCGAGATGCTCCCCGACGACCGCGACGAGGAGATGGACCGGCCGGCGCCGGCGGTCCCGCGCGAGCCGTGAGCCGCCCGACGATCGAGCTCGAGGTCGGGCCCGTCGCCCACGGCGGGCACTGCGTCGCCCGCCACGAGGGGCGGGTCGTCTTCGTCCGGCACGCCCTGCCGGGCGAGCGGGTGCTCGCCGAGGTGACCGACGGCGGTGACGACGCGTCGTTCTGGCGGGCGGATGCCGTCGAGGTGCTCGAGGCCTCTCCCGACCGGGTCGAGCCGCCGTGCCCGTGGGCCGGTCCGGGACGCTGCGGCGGCTGCGACTGGCAGCACGCCGCGCTGCCCGCGCAGCGCGCGCTCAAGGCCGACGTCGTGCGCGAGCAGCTGCAGCGGCTGGGCGGGGTCGAGGTCGAGGTCGAGGTCGAGTCCGTGCCCGTCCCCGGCCACGACGCCGACGACGGGCTGCGCTGGCGCACCCGGGTGCGGTACGCGGTCGACCGCTCGGCGCGGGCGGGCCTGCGCGCGCACCGCTCGCACCGCGTGGTCCCCGTCGACGTCTGCCGGATCGCGACCACCGAGGTCGCCGAGGTGCCCGTCACCTCGTCCCGGTGGCCGGGGGTGGCGTCCGTCGAGGTCGCCGCGTCCGGCGCCGGCGAGCGGGCGGTCGTCGTCGAGGCGGCCGGCCGCCGCCGCCCGGCCGTGCCCGACCTGCCGGACGGCACCTCGGTCGTCGTGTCGCGCGAGGGCGCCGACCCCGAGCGGGTGCGCGGACGCACCTGGCTCGGCGAGCCGGTCGTCCTCCCGGACGGCGACGCGACCTTCCGGGTCGGTGCCGCCGGCTTCTGGCAGGTGCACCCCGGCGCCGGGGCGGCGCTCGCGGCCGCTGTGATCGAGGCGGCCGACCCGCGGCCGGGGGAGACGGCCCTCGACCTGTACGCCGGGGTGGGGCTGCTGACGCTGCCGCTGGCCGCGCGGGTCGGACCGTCGGGCACCGTGGTGTCGGTCGAGTCCGACGCCCGCGCGGTGCGCGACGCCCGCCGCAACCTGCACGAGCACCCGCAGGTGCGGATCGAGCAGGGCCGCACCGAGCGGGTGCTCGAGGGGCTGGTGGACGACCTCGGGTCGGCCGACGTCGTCGTGCTCGACCCGCCGCGGTCGGGTGCGGGGCGCGCCGTCGTCGACCATGTGGTGGCGCTGTCGCCGCGGGTCGTCGTCTACGTCGCGTGCGACCCCGCCGCGCTCGGGCGCGACGTGCGCCTGCTCGCCGAGCGCGGCTACCGCCTCGACGGCCTGCGCGCGTTCGACCTGTTCCCGATGACGCACCACGTGGAGTGCGTGGCACGCTTCGTCCGGTCCTGACCGGGACGCGGACGGCTCGAGGGGGACGCGGTGGGGGAGCAGGTGGGCACGACGGCGTCGCCGGACGTCCGGCACGAGGCGTGGCAGGGGGTGCGGCCGGACCTCGCCCGCCGGGCGGTGGCGGTCGGGGTGGCGCTCCAGGTCGTGCTGGTGGTCGTGGCGCTGGTGGCGCTCGGCGGGCGGTGGGACGACCTCGACGACCTGCCGTCGTGGGCGAACCTGGTCGGCCCGGCGACCACGCTGCCGCTGGTCGCCGTGGCGCTGGTGACGGCCTGGCGGCCGCGGGACGGACGCGGCGGACGGCGCGGGCGCTCGGCGCCGTCGCTGCGCGCGATCCAGCACCTCGTCCCGATCTTCGCCGCGGGGTTCGTGGTGTTCGTGGCGGCCCTGTTCGTCGACTCCTCGACCTGGCCGGGGGTGCTGCTGCTCACCACGGGGGCCGGGCTGCTGGGACTGCCGCTGGCGCTGCTGCTCGGGGTCGTCGGCCCGCTCGGGCTGCTCGCCGCGCTGCACCAGGACGTCGAGCACCCGCGGCTGCTCGACCGCCTCGTGGCCGTGGCGCTGCTGCCCGTCGTCGTCGCGTGGGCGGTGACGGCGTCGTGGGCCGTGCCCGACGAGAGCGAGGGCCTCGGGCGCGACGTAGTCCCGATGCTGCGCGTGCTCGCCGGGCTCGACCCGGCGGCCGATCCCGTCCGGGCGTGGGTGCTGCGGCTCGCCACCCTGCTGCTCGCGGCGCTGGTCGTGCGGGTCGCGCTCGTCCTCGGCCGGTGGCGGCGACCGGGAACCGGGACCCGCGACCGCGCGTCCGAGCCGGCATGACGACGAGGACCGCGTTCACCGGATCGGTGCTCGGGCTCGCGCTGCTCCTCGCGGCCTGCGGCGCGCCGTCCGACGCCGGCCGCACGATCGGCGGCCCCGCGGACCTGCTCGGCGACGGCGTCGCGCTCACGTCGGCGACGGTCGACGGCCGGCCGCTCGACGTCCCGGACGGCGTGCGGGTGACCCTCGTCCCGGGCGACGGCACCGACGACCTCGAGGCGGTCTCCGGGACGGCCGGCTGCAACCGCTACAGCGGCCGGATGGGCGTCGACGACGAGCGGGTGTCGTTCGGCACCGAGGGCTTCGGGATGACCGAGATGGCCTGCGAGCCGGCATTGATGGAGCTCGAGGCGGCGTACGTCGCCGCGCTGCCGCGCGTCACCGCCGGCCGCTGGGACGACCAGGCACTGACGCTGTCCGGCGAGGGCGTCGAGCTGGTCTTCGCGTCGCTGCAGGTGCCCGGCGACTCGGCGCTGGTCGGCACCGTCTGGCGGCTCGACACCCTGGTGGACGGGGAGACCTCGTCGTCGACGGTCGCGGGTGCGGACCCGGCCACCCTCGAGCTGTCCGAGGACGGCAGGGTGAGCGGCGGCACCGGGTGCCGCCTGCTCTCGGGCCGCTACGAGCTGCGGGCCGACGAGGTGCTGCTCACCGGGCTCACGGCGGACGGCGAGTGCCCTGCCGAGCTCGCCGCCCAGGACGAGCACGTCGTCGAGGTGCTCGGCGACGGCTTCACCGCCACGGTCGAGGGCCGCGACCTGGTCGTGTCGAGCAGCGCCGGCGGCCGCGGGCTCGTCTACGTCGCACCCTGACCGCCCCCCGCTCGGGGCGCTGCCTCACGGCTCGCGGCACCCCGCGCACCTGGTGGTCACGTCGCGCACGCCGCGGCCTGTGCGACCTGACGAGGAGGTGCGCGGAGTGGTCGTCGCGGGGTCGTCGTCGCGGGTGGCACGTCCCGCGGCGCCGGGCTAGTATCTTGACGTCAAGATACATTCGCGGACGAAGGAGCGAGCGTGAGCCAGGACAGCTTCGGCGCCAAGGGCGGCCTCCAGGTGGGGGACGCCTCCTACGACATCTTCCGGCTCTCCGAGGTGGAGGGTGCCGACAAGCTGCCGTACAGCCTGAAGGTGCTGCTGGAGAACCTGCTGCGCACCGAGGACGGCGCGAACATCACCGCCGACCACGTGCGCGCGCTCGCCGCCTGGGACCCGCAGGCCGAGCCCGACACCGAGATCCAGTTCACGCCGGCCCGCGTGATCATGCAGGACTTCACCGGCGTCCCGTGCGTCGTCGACCTCGCCACCATGCGCGAGGCCGTCGCCGAGCTCGGGGGCGACCCCACCCGCATCAACCCGCTCTCGCCCGCCGAGCTGGTCATCGACCACTCGGTCATCATCGACGTGTTCGGCCGCGAGGACGCCTTCCGCCGCAACGTCGAGATCGAGTACGAGCGCAACGGCGAGCGGTACCAGTTCCTGCGCTGGGGCCAGGGCGCGTTCGACGACTTCAAGGTCGTCCCCCCGGGCACCGGCATCGTGCACCAGGTCAACATCGAGCACCTCGCGCGCGTGGTGTTCGACCGCGACGGCGTGGCCTACCCCGACACCTGCGTCGGCACCGACTCGCACACCACGATGGTCAACGGCCTCGGGGTGCTGGGCTGGGGCGTCGGCGGCATCGAGGCCGAGGCCGCGATGCTCGGCCAGCCGGTCTCGATGCTCATCCCGCGGGTCGTGGGCTTCAAGCTCACCGGTGAGATCCCCACCGGCGCGACGGCCACCGACGTCGTGCTGACCATCACCGAGATGCTGCGGGGGCACGGCGTCGTCGGCAAGTTCGTCGAGTTCTACGGCGAGGGCGTCGCCTCGGTGCCGCTGGCCAACCGCGCCACGATCGGCAACATGAGCCCCGAGTTCGGCTCCACCGCGGCGATGTTCCCCATCGACGACGTCACGCTCGACTACCTGCGCCTGACCGGTCGCCCGGCCGAGCAGGTCGCGCTGGTCGAGGCGTACACCAAGGAGCAGGGCCTCTGGCACGACCCGTCGAAGGAGGCCGCGTACTCCGAGTACCTCGAGCTCGACCTGTCGACCGTCGTCCCGTCGATCGCCGGCCCGAAGCGCCCGCAGGACCGCGTCGCGCTCACCGAGGCCAAGCAGGGCTTCCGCGAGGTGCTGCCCGACTACGCCAAGGGCGGGCACGTCGCCCCCTCGAACGGCGGCAGCTTCCCGGCCAGCGACCCCTCCGCGCCCGGCAGCGACAACGAGGACGGCGGCTCGGCCCCCGAGCACTCGAGCGGCGCAGGTCGCGCGTCGAACCCGGTGACCGTGTCGCTCGACGGCCAGCAGGTCGAGATCGACCACGGCGCAGTGGTGATCGCCTCGATCACCAGCTGCACCAACACCTCGAACCCGTCCGTGATGCTCGGCGCCGGACTGCTCGCGAAGAAGGCGGTCGAGAAGGGCCTCACCCGCAAGCCGTGGGTGAAGACCTCGCTCGCACCGGGTTCCAAGGTCGTCACCAACTACTACGACAAGTCCGGGCTGACGCCGTACCTCGAGAAGCTGGGCTACCACCTGGTCGGCTACGGCTGCACCACCTGCATCGGCAACTCGGGCCCGATCATCGAGGAGGTGTCGGCGGCGGTGAACGAGCACGACCTGGCGGTCGTCTCGGTGCTGTCCGGCAACCGCAACTTCGAGGGGCGCATCAACCCCGACGTGAAGATGAACTACCTCGCGTCGCCGCCGCTGGTCATCGCCTACTCGCTCGCCGGGACGATGGACTTCGACTTCGAGACCGACCCGCTGGGCCAGGACGAGTCGGGTGCCGACGTGTTCCTGCGCGACATCTGGCCGACGACGAAGGAGATCGAGGACACCATCGCGTCCGCGATCGACGAGGGCATGTTCACCCGCGACTACGCCGACGTGTTCGCCGGCGACGAGCGCTGGCACTCGCTCCCGACGCCCGAGGGCGACACCTTCGCCTGGGACGCCGAGAGCACCTACGTCCGCAAGCCCCCGTACTTCGAGGGCATGGCGAAGGAGCCCTCGCCGGTCGAGGACGTCACCGGCGCCAGGGTGCTGCTGCGGCTGGGTGACTCGGTCACCACCGACCACATCAGCCCGGCCGGTGCGATCAAGGCCGACAGCCCGGCCGGCCGCTACCTGGCCGAGCACGGGGTCGAACGCCGCGACTTCAACTCCTACGGCTCGCGCCGCGGCAACCACGAGGTCATGATCCGCGGCACGTTCGCCAACATCCGGCTGCGCAACCAGCTGCTCGACGGCGTGGAGGGCGGCTTCACCCGCGACTTCACGAAGGACGGCGAGCAGTCCAGCGTCTACGACGCCGCGCAGAGCTACGCCGAGGCCGGCACGCCCCTGGTGGTGCTGTCGGGCAAGGAGTACGGCTCGGGCTCCAGCCGCGACTGGGCGGCCAAGGGCACGGCGCTGCTGGGCGTCAAGGCCGTGATCGCCGAGTCGTACGAGCGGATCCACCGCTCGAACCTGATCGGCATGGGCGTGCTGCCGCTGCAGTACCCGCAGGGTGAGAACGCCGAGTCGCTCGGCCTCGACGGCACCGAGACCTTCGACGTCACCGGCGTCACCGCCCTGAACGAGGGCTCGACGCCGCGCACGGTGAAGGTCACCGCCACCAAGGACGGCGGCGAGACGGTCGAGTTCGACGCGGTGCTGCGCATCGACACCCCGGGCGAGGCCGACTACTACCGCAACGGCGGCATCCTGCAGTACGTGCTGCGCTCGCTCGTGGGCTGACCGCCCGCGGGCACGAACGAGCGGAGGCCCCGTCCGGACCTGGTCCGGGCGGGGCCTCCGTCGTCCGCCGGGGGAGGGGGATGGCGGGCGGGCGACCGGTGTCAGCCCTTCTCCGCCCCCTCGGCGGTGCTCATGATCTGGCTCTGGAACACGAAGAACAGCACCGCGACCGGGATCGTCATCAGCAGCGCGGCCGCCATCTTGAGCGGGAACTGCTGCGCCTGACCACCGAAACCACCGGTCGTCAGCGTCGCCACGCCCTTGGTGAGGGTGTAGAGGTCGGGGTCCTGCGCCGACACCACGAAGTGCGCCAGCTCGTTCCACGACCCCTGGAACGACAGGATCACCAGCGTCACCAGCGCCGGTCGCGCCATCGGCAGCACGACGGACCAGAAGATCCGGAACGTGCCGGCGCCGTCGACCCGGGCGGCCTCCTCGACGCTGACGGGCAGCGACTCGAAGAAGTTCTTCATGATGAAGATGCCCGCCGCGTCGGCCAGCAGCGGCACGATCATGCCGGCGTAGCTGTCGTACATGCCGAGCGTGTTGAGCACGAGGAACTTCGGGATGAGCAGCACGACCGCGGGCACGGCCATGACCCCGACGATGCCGGCGTACACCAGACCCCGGCCGCGGAACTGCAGTCGGGCCAGGGCGTACCCGGCCGCCGAGCAGAGCAGCACCCGCCCGACGGTGACGACGAGGGTCACGATCACCGAGTTCATCGCCCAGGTCGGGAAGGGCAGCCCGCCGCCGAACAGCGTGTCGTAGGCGGCGTAGGTGATCGTCCCCGGGATCAGCGACGTCGGGTTCGCCGTCGCCTCCCCGTCGGTCTTGAACGACGTCGCGATCTGGATCAGGAACGGGAAGATGTAGACGACCGAGATCACCAGCAGCAGCGCGTAGGTGAGCGCCGTCGCCGTCGCCGCCCGCCGCGAGCGGGTGCCAGCGTTCCGGCCGGAGGAACCGACCTTCCCGTCGCCGGGCGTGACCGGCTGCACCGTGGAACCGGTGGTGGTGCTGGTCACCGGGCACCTCCCTTCGCCTCGGGGTCGGCGAAGCTGCCGTCGGACAGCACGAACTTCCTGCGCCGCGGCACCACCGTGCGCTCCCGCAGCACCCAGCGCTGGAACGCGGCCAGCACGATGATGATGAAGAACAGGATGAACGCGATCGCCGCGCCCTGGCCCCAGTTGTTGGACTGGAACGAGGTCGTGTACGACAGGTACGCCGGGGTGACGGTCGTCTTGGCCGGACCGCCCTGCGTGCCCACGTAGATCTGGTCGAACACCTGCCAGGTGCCGATCAGGCCGAGGGTCAGGACGGTGAACAGCGTCGGGCGCAGCATCGGCACCGTGATGAGGCGGAACCGCTGCCAGGCGGAGGCGCCGTCGACCATCGCCGCCTCCTCGACCTCGCCCGAGATGTTCTGCAGCGCAGCGAGGAACAGCAGCATGAACGTGCCGGACGTGGTGAAGATCGCCAGCATGATGAGCGCGCTCATCGCCACGCTGGGGCCGGCGAGCCACTCCCACCACGAGACCGACAAGAACCGGTGGTCGGTCAGGGCAGCCGGCCCCTGGTCGACGCCGACGGCACCGAGCAGCAGGTGCAGCACCCCGCGCGGGTCGGCGAACCAGTTGGGGCCGTTGATCCCCAGCCAGCCGAGAGCCCTGTTCACGGCACCGCTGCCGGCGAACAGGAACGTGAACACCAGCACGATGGCCACCGAGCTGGTGACCGACGGGAAGTAGAAGGCGGTGCGGAAGAAGCCGCGTCCGCGCAGCACCTGGCGGTTCACGAGCGTCGCCAGGCCCAGCGACACGGCTGTCTGGATCGGCACGACCAGCACCACGTACCAGAGGTTGTTGCGCATCGCGGTGCCGAAGTCGCGCGCCTGCAGCCCGCCCTCGGACGTGAGCACGTTCTGGTAGTTCTCACCGCCGACGAAGCCCACCGTCCCCGCGAACGGGGACCCGCGGCCGTTCCAGTCGCTCACGCTGACCCACAGCGCCATCAGCACCGGGACCACCAGGAACAGCCCCAGGATCACCAGCGCCGGCAGGGTGAACAGCCAGCCGGCGGCCGTCTGGCCGCCCCGGGCCGCCGAGGCGGCCCGGGGACGGCGGGTGGACGGGCTCACGAGCCGCCCAGCACGGCCTCGAGGTTCGTCTGGGCCGACTGGAGGATCGTCGTCGGGTCGGCGCTGGCGAGCCCCTCGAGCTGGGCGTTCAGGTCGGAGATGACGTCGTTGATGCCCTCGTTGTTCGGGATCGCGACGGCGTAGTCGGCCGCGTCGATGAACGCGGCGTCGTCCGGGAACTCCGAGCGGTACGAGTCGGCGGCCGACTGCACCGACGGCATGACACCGAAGGCGGAGGCGAACTCCATCTGCTGGTCGGCCGAGGTCATGTACTCGACGAAGTCCTTGGCAGCCTCCTTGTTCTCGCTGTCGGCGGCGATGCCCCAGCAGTTGGTGAAGGTCAGCGTGCCGGGGCCGCCGGGGCCCTCGGGGAGCGGGGCGAAGACCGCGTTGACGTCCGGGAAGTCGTTCGTGAGGGCGCCCTTGATCCAGTTGCCCTCGATCGTCATCGCGGCCTTGCCGCTGCCGAAGGCCTCGCCGCCCCAGCCGGCGTCGACCTCGGACGCCCACTTGTAGGTGCCCTCGTCGTGCATCGACTTCACGAAGTCCAGCGCCTCGACGTTGGCCTCGCTGTCGGCCGCGGCCGCGCCGTCCTCCTCGAGGCCGCCGCCGGCCTGCTCCATGAACGCGCCGAGCCGCTGGAACTCGGTGCTGGTGGACAGCCCCACCTGCGAGCCGGTGGTCAGCGTCTTGGCGACGGTGCGCAGCTCCTCCCAGGTGGTCGGGATGTCGGCCTCGGTGAGACCGGCTGCGGTCCAGGCGTCCTGGTTGATGATGAGCGCCAGCGTGGAGAAGTCCTTCGGGGCGCAGTAGTACGTGTCGTCGACCGTGAACGCCTCCTTCAGGTTCGGGTAGAAGTCGTCCGCGTTCTCCATGTCGGCCGCGTACGGCTCGATCGAGCCGTTCGAGGCGTAGCTCGCGACCAGGTCCGAGCTCACGTAGAAGACGTCCGGCGGGGAGCCGGCGGCGAAGCCCTGGCTGAGCTGCTGGTTCAGGTCCTGCGCGGCCTGCACGTTCGCCTCGTTGCCGCTCTCCTGCGCCCAGGCGTCGGCGGCCGCGGTGACGGCGTCGGTCTCGGCCTGGCCGCTGGAGCCGATCAGGACCTCGAGCGACGCGGGGCCGGACGCCTGCGACTCCTCGCCGCCACCGCCCTCGGTGTCGTCGAAGCCGCTGCCGCCGCAGGCGGCGAGCAGGAGCGACGACGCGGCCAGCAGGCCGATCGCCGCAGCGGTGCGGGTGCGGGTCATGGGGGGTTCTCCTCGGGGTGGGGTGGTGGTGGGTCAGGTGGGCTGCGGGGTGGAGGAACGGACGCTGAGGGTGGGTGCGAGCAGCACCTGCTCGGGTGCGCGCGCCCGCCCGCCGACGACGTCGAGCACCTGCTCGACGCACGAGCCGGCGGCGGGCACCACGGGCTGCGCGACGCTGGTGAGGCCGACGGCGCGGGCGACGGGGGTGTCGTCGAAACCGGTGACGGCGAGCGCGGGAGCCGCGCCGACCGCGCCGAGCGCGAGCGAGTCGCTCGCGCAGACCACGGCCGTCGGCGGGTCGGCGCGCGCGAGCAGGCGGGCGACTGCGTCGCGGCCCTGC
>NZ_BAAHAF010000152.1:0-39139 GCF_054777815.1 Angustibacter speluncae
GCCGACGAGCCACCCCCGGACCCCGACGCCTGGGAGCCGCCGCCCGGCGACCCGTGGGCGACCGCCACCACCCCGGCGCCGACCCCCGCCCCCGCCCCCGCGCCCGCTGCGGAGGCGCCCGCCCGGCCGTCCCGGGTCGAGCAGATGGCCAACGCCGCCCGTCCCGAGCGGGCGATCGAGGACGTGCCGAGCGACGACGACCCCGACCTCGACGACGCCGGTCCGGCCGGCCAGTCCGTGGTCGAGGAGATGCTCGGCGGGTCCGTCATCGACGTCGAGCAGCGCTGAGCCCGTCGGCGCGCCGCCGCCCGGCCCGCAGGCAGCCGTCCGACGCGAGGGCTAGGGTCGGGGTGTGTACGAGGGTGCGGTCCAGGAGCTGATCGACGAGCTCGGCCGCCTGCCCGGGGTCGGTCCGAAGAGCGCCCAGCGCATCGCCTTCCACCTGCTCGCGCAGGACCCGGAGGACGTCCAGCGCCTCGTCGCCGCCCTCACCGAGGTCAAGGCCCGGGTGCGCTTCTGCATCGTCTGCGGCAACGTGGCCGAGGAGGAGCAGTGCCGCATCTGCCGCGACCCGCGGCGCGACGCGAGCCTGGTCTGCGTGGTCGAGGAGTCCAAGGACGTCGTGGCGATCGAGCGCACCCGCGAGTTCCGCGGCCGGTACCACGTGCTCGGCGGCGCGATCAGCCCGATCGACGGCGTCGGGCCCGACGACCTGCGCATCCGCGAGCTGATGACGCGGCTCGCCGACGGCACGATCACCGAGGTCATCATCGCCACCGACCCCAACCTCGAGGGCGAGGCGACCGCCGCGTTCCTCGCCCGCACCCTGCGCCCGATGGGGCTGCGGGTCACCCGTCTCGCCTCCGGCCTGCCCGTCGGTGGCGATCTCGAGTACGCCGACGAGGTCACCCTCGGCCGCGCGTTCGAGGGCCGCCGCCTCCTCGAGGCCTGACCACCCGTCCCGACCGAGCAAGGGGGAGCAGATGAGCGACGAACCGCGCACGCAGCCCGTCGACGGACCGGTGCTGGAGGCCCTGGCGGCCGACACCGCCCGCGAGGTCACCGGCTACCTCGACGCCGTCACCGAGGTGGCGTCCGGCAACCAGTCCGACACCGCCCTGCCGGTGCTCCTGCTCGCGCTGAGCCAGATCCTCACCACGGGGGCGCGGCTGGGCGCGATCCAGGACGTGCTGCCCGATGAGAAGTTCGAGCCGGACGTCGGCCCCGACCCCGACGTCGACGCCGTCCGCAACGGTCTGGCGAACCTGCTCGAGGGGCTCGACGAGTACGCCGACGTCGTCGACCCGCTCACCAGCGTCGAGGTCACCCGCGGCAGCCTCACCAACGACCTCACCGAGGTCGCCACCGCGCTCTGGCACGGGCTGCGGCACCACCAGGCGGGCCGCACCACCGAGGCGCTGTGGTGGTGGCAGTTCTCCTACCTGTCGTCCTGGGGCGAGCGGGCCGCGAGTGCGCTGCGCGTGCTGCTGAGCGTGCTCGGGCACCTGCGGCTCGACGCCGACGACGAGGTCGTGGCCGAGGCGCAGTTCGAGGCCCTGCACACCACCTGAGCGCCCGGTCGGGGCTCAGGCGATCCGCGTCCCCCGCGGCAGCCTGGCCACCGGCGTCGAGAGCCGGCGCACCGCCACCGTCACGCCGAGCGCGCCCAGCCCCAGCTGGATCGCCAGGCCGAAGGGCCACACCGGCACCCCGGGCTGGTCCTGGGCGAGTCCGAACGCCCCCAGTGCGTCGGCGTCCTGCGCCGCCCAGCACTCGTCGTAGGGCTCCTGCGGCCCGGCCTGCGCGGTGCGCACGCCGGTCTTGATCAGGTAGAAGGCGTCCGAGCCGTCGCCACCGGGTGCCGCGTCGGCCACCACGACGTAGGGGTTGGCGGCCAGCAGCCACCAGGTCGCCTCGGTGTGCGAGACGGTGCGGGTGCCCGTGGTCTCGACGCAGTCCTCGCGCGCCAGCTCGCTGCTGTAGTCGTAGCCGGGCGGGTTCTCGAGCACCCGGACGCGCTCCTCGCCGGTGACCAGCGGCAGCGAGAGCCCGAACACGATGAGCGTGCCGATGCACAGGAACGCCGTGGTCAGGTAGGTCATCACCGCGGACGAGACCGGGCGGGCGGTCAGCGCCGACCAGCCGATCGCGATCGCGCAGACGGTCAGCAGCACCAGCGCCATCATCAGCGTGGTGACCAGGAACCGGCCGATCCCGGTGCCGCCGGGCACCATCGCGAGCAGCAGGAACGGGATCGCGGTGCCGAGGAAGGCCAGCGCGGTGAGCCAGCCGGCGAGCAGCTTGCCCACGGCGATCTCGGCCGGCGTCAGCAGCGTCATCTGCAGCGGCGCGAGCGTGCCGGCGCCGCGGTCGCCGTTGACGCTCGTCGACGTCAGCGCCGGGGCCACCAGCAGGCCCAGGGTCAGCACGAGCCACGCCACCGCGCCGTAGAGGAAGTCGCCGGAGGAGTCGTCGAACCCGCTGACCCACATCGTCAGACCCGACAGCACGCCGATCGTGGCGAAGAAGAGGCCGAGCATGAGCTGCCAGCGGCTCGAGCGGACCCGCTGCCGCAGCTCGAGCCGGGCCACGGTGCGCACGCCGTGCACCGACAGCGACCACGCGCCGCGGTCGGGGCGCACCCGCGGCACCGGTGTCGACGGCGGGGCAGGGGGCGTGCTGCCGGGGGGCGTCTGGATCGTCATCGCCGCTCGCTCTCCAGTCCGAGGTAGACCTGCTCGAGGGCGCCGGACGCCGGCGCCTGCGACACCACCGGCACGCCGTCGGCCACCAGGTCGCGCAGCAGCTCGGCGGCCGCCTCCGGCCCCGGCAGCTCGACCAGCACGTGCTCGGACCGTGCCGCAGCCGGGTCGACCACCTCGAGCACGCCGTGGTCGCGCAGCCACGCCCGCAGCCGGTCGGTGTCGAGCGCGGTGAGCTGCCAGCGCCGGGTGGCGCGGCTCATCGCCTCGAGGGTGCGGGCGTCGACCGTCCGTCCGCGGGAGACGAACACGGCCGCGTCCGCGAGGTCGTCGAGCTCGCTCAGCACGTGGCTCGAGACGAGCACCGCCTTGCCCCGCGCGGCCAGGCCGCGCAGCAGGACGCGCAGGTCGACCCGCGAGCGCGGGTCGAGCCCGGACGCGGGCTCGTCGAGCAGCAGCACCTGCGGGTCGTGGACGAGGGCGCGGGCCAGACCCAGCCGCTGCTTCTGGCCCCGGGAGAGCACCCGCGCCGGGGCGTCGGCGAGCTCGGACAGGTGCACGTCGCGCAGCAGCTCGGCGGCGCGGGCGCGGCCCTGCTCGGCGGGGACGCCGTAGGCGTCCGCGAACGTCGTGAGCACCTCGCGGCAGGTGAGGGTCTCCCACTGGCCGAGCACGTCCGGCATCCAGCCGACGGCGGCGTGGACGGCGCTCGGGCGGGCCACGGGCGACGCGCCGGCGACGGTGAGGTGCCCGCTGTCGGGCGCGAGCAGGCCGGCCATCATCAGCATCAGCGTGGTCTTGCCCGAGCCGTTCGGGCCGACCAGCGCGGTGACGCGCCCCGGCGGGACGCGCAGGTCCATCCGGTCGACGGCCACGACGAGGTCGAAGGTGCGCCGCACCTCGCGGGCGACGACGCCGAACCGGGCGGCGCCGTCGTCGTCCGGCTCGGGTGGCACCTCGGCGACGGTGAGGATCGGGCCGGTGGTCATGGCGGCACGGTAGACGGCCGCGGCCGTCCGTGACTGAGCCCCGGGCACCAGATCCGCTCCGGTCACCCGGGTGGCGGCCGTGCTCACGGTCACGCACAGTGATCGCAGTTCACCACGCTGGGTGATCAACGTGAACGTTCAAGGGCCCGATGCTCTGCACCGAAGCCTTTTCCCAGGAGACACCCATGCCCCTCGCGCGCCGTCTGACCTCGATCCTGCTGGCCTGCCTCGTGCTCGCCGCCGGGTTCGTCGCCACCACCCCCCGCCCCGCCGAGGCCGACGCCGCCACGGTGTACCGGCTCGTGAACGAGGCCCGCTGGGCCGCCGGGTTGGGAGGTGTGGCCCGCAACTCCGCGCTCGACGCGGTGGCGGGACGCTGGACGCAGCAGATGATCGCCAGCGGCACGATGAGCCACAACGGCAACCTGCGCAACGAGGTGCCGGGCGGCTGGATGGCTCTGGGCGAGAACGTCGCCAAGGGCTTCGCGACCGACCAGGACCTGCACAACGCCTGGATGGCCTCGCCCGGTCACCGCGCCAACATCCTCGGCGCCTACAACTCGATCGGCATCGGCTGGGCCCGCGACGGCGCCGGCCGGATCTGGGCCACCCAGGTCTTCGCCACCTACTCCGGCGTCGGCGCCCCGACCACCCCGGCCCTGCCGCCCGTCTGCCCCACCTCGGCGCAGCAGCCGTCCTGGTCGCAGCCCGCGAGCGCCGGCCTGGGCTTCAAGCCGATCACCCCGGCCCGCCTGGTCGACAGCCGCACGTCCGACGTCGTCGCCGGCGGCTGCGAGATGGGCAAGAGCACCCGGCTCGACGTCCAGGTGACCGGTCGCGGCGGCGTGCCGACGTCCGGCGTCGGCGCGGTCGCGCTGAACGTCACCTGCGTCGGCGCGCGCGTGAACACCTGGCTCGCGGCCTACCCCGCGGGCGGCACCTGGCCCGGCACGAGCTCGGTGAACGCCGTCCCCGGCCAGGACGTCGCGGCCTCGGTCGTGGTCCCGGTGGGCAGCAACGGCAAGGTGAGCGTGCTCGCGGGTGACCGCAGCTGCGCGCTGATCGTCGACGTCACCGGCTACTTCCCGACCGACGGCTCCGGCTCGAGGTACACGCCGGCCACCGCGCGCCGCACCTTCGACGGCTCGACCGCGTCCGGCACCTGGCGCGCGGTCGGCACCGGCGCCCCGGTGGGCGCCACCGCGATCGTCGGCAACGTGACGCTCGACCAGCCGCGCACCGGCACCTACGCGTCGGTGACGCCCGCCGCCACCAGCGTCCCGTCGACCTCGAGCATCAACGTCGGCCGCGGCGCGACCGGTGCGAACCGCTTCCTGTCGCGGACGAACGACACGAACCTGGCGCTGTACACCAGCGGCCAGTCGCGCACGATCATGGACGTCAACGGCTGGTTCTCCTCGACCGGCCTGGCGTACTACCCGCTGGCGCCCAAGCGGGCGGTCGACACCCGCACCGGCCTCGGCCTGCCGGGCGACCTGGTCGCCAACCGCGCCTCGCGGGCCACGCTGGCCGGCGCGAACGGCGTCCCGGCCGGTGCCAAGGCGGTCGCCGTCACGGTGACGATGACCGGCTCGTCGCACGCCAGCTTCCTCACGGCGTGGCAGGCGGGTCAGGCCCGGCCGGCCACCTCCGACGTGAACGCCGTGCCCGGCTCGGCCCGCGCCAACCTGGTCCTGCTGCCGCTGGACTCCAGCGGCCGCGCCGACCTGCAGGTCAGCTACGGCAGCACCGACGTCGTGGTCGACGTCCTCGGCTACTTCCGCTGACGGTTCGCTTCACCCGTCCCGTCCGTCTCACGGACAGGACGGGTGACGTCCGCCCCTCGGGACGTGGTTACGCTCGAGCCGTGGCGCTCGTGGTGCAGAAGTACGGCGGTTCCTCGGTGGCCGACGCCGAGGGGATCAAGCGCGTGGCCAAGCGGATCGTCGACACCACCAAGGCCGGCAACCAGGTCGTGGTCGTGGTCTCGGCCATGGGCGACACCACCGACGACCTGCGCGACCTCGCCGAGCAGGTGAGCCCGCTGCCGCCGCCGCGCGAGCTCGACATGCTGCTCACCGCGGGCGAGCGCATCTCGATGGCGCTGCTGGCGATGGCGATCGCGAACCTCGGCCACTCCGCCCGCTCGTTCACCGGCAGCCAGGCGGGCGTCATCACCGACGCCACGCACGGCAACGCGCGCATCATCGACATCACGCCGGGCCGGATCAGCACCTCGCTCGACGACGGGCACGTCGTGATCGTCGCGGGCTTCCAGGGCGTCAGCCAGGACACCAAGGAGATCACCACGCTCGGACGCGGTGCGTCCGACACCACGGCCGTGGCGCTGGCCGCCGCGCTCGGCGCCGACGTGTGCGAGATCTACACCGACGTCGACGGCGTCTTCAGCGCCGACCCGCGCATCGTCCCGAGCGCCCGGCGGCTCGACACCGTCACCTACGAGGAGATGCTCGAGCTGGCCGCGTGCGGCGCCAAGGTCCTGCACCTGCGCTGCGTCGAGTACGGACGCCGCTCGGGCGTCCCCATCCACGTCCGGTCCTCGTTCTCCCCGCGGCCCGGCACCCTCGTCAGCGGATCGATGGAGGACCTTCCGATGGAGCAGGCGATCATCTCGGGCGTCGCGCACGACCGCAGCGAGGCCAAGATCACGGTGGTCGGCGTCCCCGACACCCCGGGCAAGGCGGCCGAGATCTTCGAGGCCGTCGCCTCGGCGGGCATCAACATCGACATGATCGTGCAGAACGTGTCGACGGCCGTCTCGGGCCTGACCGACGTCTCGTTCACGCTGCCCAAGGCCCAGGGCGCGACCGGCATGGCCGCGCTGCAGGCGGTCGCCGGCTCGGTCGGCTACGACTCGCTGCAGTACGACGACACCATCGGCAAGCTCTCGCTCGTGGGGGCCGGCATGCGCAGCCACCCGGGCGTCTCGGCGAAGTTCTTCAAGGCGCTCGCCGACGCGGGCATCAACATCGAGATGATCTCGACCTCCGAGATCCGGATCTCGGTCGTCACCCGCGCCGACGCCCTCGACGACGCCGTGCGCGCCGTCCACACCGCCTTCGGGCTCGACTCCACCGAGGGCGAGGCCGTCGTCTACGGCGGTACCGGACGCTGATCCGGGGCCGTCTGGGTAGAGGTCAGCACCTGACCGCTTCGCTCCGTAGCGTCGTCCCCGACGGATCGACCGACGGACTGGAGCGCACGATGACCACCGAGACGACCACCCTGACCGGCGAGCGGGCCGAGCTGCTCGAGGCGCTGGCCAAGCACCGCGGGCTGTTCCTGTTCACCGCCCAGGGCCTCACCGACGAGCAGGCGCGGCTGCGGCCGACGGCCAGCGAGCTGTCGATCGGGGGCGTCGTCAAGCACGTCACCGTCGTCACCGAGCAGTGGCTCGGGTTCGTCGAGCGCGGCACCGAGGCGATGCCCGCCATCGACGACGTCGACTGGCAGGCGTGGGCCGACCAGTTCGTGATGCGGGACGACGAGACCCTGCAGCAGGTGCTGGACGCCTTCGAGGTCGTCGCCCGCCGCACCGACGACCTGGTGCGCACCGGCGACCTCGAGCGCGCCCACGCCCTGCCGGACGCGCCGTGGTTCGAGTCCGGCGCACGCTGGACCGCCCGCCGCGTGGTGCTGAACCTGCTGACCGAGATCGCCCAGCACGCGGGCCACGCCGACATCCTGCGCGAGACGATCGACGGCCAGAAGTCGATGGGCTGAGCCGGCCGCGCGTGCGAGGCTCCCGGCCGTGGAGCCCCGCCGCGTCGATCCCCCGCTCGACCGCCTGCTCGCGACCGCCGAGGCCGTCGCGAGCAGGCCGGACGTCGACCCGGACGCCGCCCGCGAGGTGTTCGCCGAGGCCGCTCGGCTGCTCGACGACGGGCTGGTGCTCGACCACCTGGACGCCCACGACGCCGCGGCGGTGGTCGACGGGCTGTGCCTCGACCTGGTGACCGCCGACCCCGGTGCGGCCGTCCGGGAGCGGGCTGCGCGGGCTGCCGCCGACGACTCGCTGGACGACCCCGCCGGCGCGGCCGCGGCCTACGAGATGGCGCTCGGCGTCCTGCAGCTCTGAGCGGCTGGCGCGGCCACCGCACCCGCGCTCGCACACACCGTCGGTGGTCGGCACACACCCCCGAGGACGTGTGCGGGCAGCACAGCCTGTGTACGAGCCCCGATCGCCGTCGGGGTGACAGGGGCCGGCCCCGTGTGCACCCGGCAAGCGAAAAGGCCCGGCTGACGCCGGGCCTTTCACTGGTCGGGGTGACAGGATTTGAACCTGCGGCCTCTTCGTCCCGAACGAAGCGCGCTACCAAGCTGCGCCACACCCCGGAGCAGCCCGGCAAGCGTATCCGAGGCACCCGGGTCCCACGAAACCGGATCCCGCCGGACGCCCCTCAGCCCCGGGCGACCAGCGTCAGCAGCGTGGCCTCCGGCGGGCAGGCGAACCGGATCCGGGCGTAGGGGGAGGTGCCGACCCCGGCGCTGACGTGCAGCCAGGGGTCGCCGCCGTCGGCGCCCGTCCAGCGGTGCAGGCCCTTGGCGTAGCGCCTCGGCAGGTCGCAGTTCGTGACCAGCGCCCCGAGGAACGGCACGCAGACCTGGCCGCCGTGGGTGTGGCCGGCCAGCACCAGGTCGGACCCGTCGGCGGCCAGGGCGTCGAGGGCCCGCCGGTACGGCGCGTGCACGACGCCGAGCCGCAGCGCGCCGGGCTCGCCCGCGTCGGGGCCGGGCATCCGGTCGCGGCGCAGGTGGGGGTCGTCCATGCCGGCGAGCTCGATCCGGGTGCCGCGTACCTCGAGCACGTCGCGGCGGTTCGACAGGTCGGCCCACCCGGCCTCGACCAGCCCGTCGACCAGCGTCGACGTCGGCAGCGGCGCGGTGGTGATGCGCACCCGGGACGGTCCGCCGAAGTACAGGAACGGGTTCTTCGGGATCGGCGCGTAGTAGTCGTTGCTGCCGAGCACGAACGCGCCGGGCAGGTGCAGCAGCGGCTCGAGCGCGTCGAGGACGGTGGGGACGGCGTCCAGGTGCGCGAGGTTGTCGCCGGTGTCGACGACCAGGTCGGGCTCGAGCGCGGCCAGCGAGCGCACCCAGGCGACCCGGCGGGCGTCGGACGGCGTCAGGTGCAGGTCGGTGAGGTGCAGCACGCGCAGCGGGCGCGAGCCGCGGGGCAGCGCGGGCACCTCGACCCGGCGCAGCCGGAAGGCGTGCACCTCGTAGGCGGCCGCCCAGGTGAGCGCGCCGAGACCGGCGGCGACCCCGGCTCCGGCGACGGCACCGAGGGTGCGGGCGGTCGAGCGGTCGCGATCGGGCACGACACCATCATCCCGCGGCTGCGACGATGGGCGCATGTCCGACCAGACCCCGCTCAAGGAGCGCTTCAAGACCGACCTCCTCCAGGCCATGCGCGACAAGGACGAGCTGCGCCGCACCACGATCCGCGCCCTGATGGCCGCGATCCGCTCCGCGGAGGTCGCCGGCGCCGAGGCCCGCGAGCTGTCCGAGGACGAGCAGCAGGCGGTCGTGCGCACCGAGGCCAAGAAGCGGCGCGAGTCGGCCGAGGTCTACGCCTCCGCCGGCCGCGAGGAGCAGGCGCAGCGCGAGCGCGACGAGGAGCAGGTCGTGCTCGCCTACCTGCCCGCCCAGCTCGACGCCGACGCCCTGACCGCCGTCGTCGACGAGGAGGTCGCGGCCGCCGCGGCGCAGGGCCGGTCCGGCATGGCCGCGATGGGCGGCGTGGTCAAGGCCGTCCGCGAGCGCGTGGGCCAGCAGGCGTCCGGCGGCGACGTCGCCGCGGCCGTCAAGGCGCGCCTGCAGGGCTGACCGCCCCCCGACCGGGAAAGACCTCGGCGCCGGACCCCTCCACGGNNNGGGAGGGGGTCCGGCGCCGAGGTCTTCGTCGTCTCCGGGCGGAGTCGGGTCAGTCGTCGCCGCCGGGGGGCGGCTGGATGCCGCCACCGCCGCCACCGCCGCCACCGCCGCCACCACCGCCGCCACCACCACCGCCGCCACCGCCGCCACCACCGGGCGGCTGGGTGCCACCGCCACCGCCGCCGCCACCCCCGCCGCCACCGCCGCCGCCGCTGCCGCTGGTGCGGGTGGGCGTGCTGGTCGCCCCGAGCACGGAGCGGGAGGGCGCCGGGAAGTTCACGACGGGCATGCCCTGGGTGGCCTGGGTCATGTACTGGTCCCAGGTGGGCAGCGCGAGGGTCGCGCCGTAGACGTTGCCGTAGCGGCGGTCGTTGATCCGCAGCCCGTTCAGCGACTTCGGGTCGTTGTCGGGCGTGCCGACCCAGACGGCGGTCGACAGGCCCTGCGCGGTGTACCCGGTGAACCAGGTCTCGGCGCTGGAGTTCGTCGTGCCGGTCTTGCCGGCCGCGGGACGGCCGATGCTGGTGCCGCGGGCGGTGCCCTGCGTCAGCACCTGCTGCATCGCATACGCGACGCCGTTGGCGACCTCCGGTGCGATGGCCTGGTTGCAGGCCGGCTCGGGCTTGGCCAGCGCAGCACCCGTCGAGTCGGTGACGCTCGCGATCGCGATCGGCTTGCAGTAGATGCCGTTGTTCGAGAACGCCGCGAACGCCGCCGCCATGGTCAGCGGCGCCACCTCGTTCGTGCCGAGGACGGTGGCCGGCGAGTAGCCGAGCTCGGCGCCGTCGGCGCGGTGCACGCCGAGCGCGGCCGCGGTGTCGCGGATCGAGCAGAGGTCGATCTTGCTGGCCATGTCCATGTACGCGGTGTTGACCGAGCCGTAGGTGGCGCGCAGCACCGAGATGCTGCCGCGCGAGTTGCCGTCACCGGCGTTCTGCGGCCGGTAGTCGTCCTTGCCGCCCGCGACGCTGCCGCAGCTGGCGTTGAAGTCCTTGCTCAGGCTGTACTCGCGGACGTTGGCGCTCACCGACTCGTTCAGCGTGTTGCCCGCTGCCAACCAGGCCGCGAGCGTGAACGGCTTGTAGGTCGAGCCGGGCTGGAACCCCGCGCCGCCGCCGTAGGCCTTGTCGACGTTGTAGTTGATCGCCGACCCGCCGGGCACCGGTGTCTCGCTCTGCTGGGGCGAGTAGATCCGGTTCTGCGCCATCGCGACGATCTTGCCGGTGCCCGCCTCGATCGAGGACAGCGCGACGCCGACGCCGGAGGGGTCGGTGGGCGCCACCCGCTCGTTCACGGCGGCCTGGGCGATGTCCTGCTTGCCGCGGTCGAGGGTGGTGGTGATCGTCAGGCCGCCGCGGTACAGCAGCCGCTGCCGGGCGCCGAGGTCCTCGCCGAAGACCGCGTCGTTGAGGATCGTCTTCACGACGTAGTCGCAGAAGTAGGCGGCGGTGCCGGCGGCCTCGCAGCCGTTCTTCACCTCCTGCACCCGCAGCTGGTTCGCCAGCGGGATGGCCACCGCCGCGTCGTGCTGGGCCTGGTCGATCATGCCGAGCTGCAGCATCCGGTCGAGCACGGTGTCGCGGCGGTTCTGCGCGACCTCGGGGTGGTCGACCGGGTCGTAGTAGTACGGCGACCGGATCAGGCCGGCCATCAGCGCGGCGTCCTCGAGGGTGAGGTCCTTGGCGCTCTTGGACAGGAAGTGCTGCGACGCGGTCTCGACGCCGTACTGGCCGTCGCCGAACAGCGCGATGTTCAGGTAGTTCTCCAGGATCTGGTCCTTGGTGTACTCCTTCTCCGCGGCCAGGGCGAGCTTGATCTCGCGCACCTTGCGCCCGGTGTCCGGGTTCTGCAGCGCGGTGATGGCCTCCTGGTCGTTGGCCGCGATCGCCTGGTCGAGCAGCACGTTCTTGATCCACTGCTGGGTCAGGGTCGACGCGCCCTGGGTGTCGCCGCCGGAGGCGTTGTTCGCGACCGCGCGCAGGATGCCCTGGGGGTCGGCGCCGTTGTGCTCGTAGAACCGGGAGTCCTCGATCGCGACGACGGCCTGCCGCATCACCGGGGCGACGTTGCTCAGCGGCACGAGCACGCGGTTCTCGTAGTAGAAGGTCGCCATCGGCGACCCGTCGGCCCACAGGATGCGGGACTGCTGCGACAGCGTCCCGACCGTGAGCTCCTCGGGCAGCGAGTCGAAGAACTCGACCCCGCCGCGGGCGACCTGCCCGGAGGCGCCGACCGCGGGCATGAACAGCCCGGCGACCAGGACGCCCGCCAGCATGCTGGTGGCGACGAAGCCGGCCAGCAGGCCGAAGACGGACCCGAGACCGGGCGGGGACGATGCAGGACGTGCCATGCCTGCCAGGGTACGTCCCGTTCGGGGCGGACCCGGCTCCCGCGCCGGGACCTCCACACGACCCCCGCACCCGCCGTGACCACGAGTGACTAGTCATTCCGGCGCCCAGGGATGGTCCCTGCGGGGGATGGGCGGGGCGGGTGCCCCGCACCTACCGTTCCAGGACGGGGACGCGCTGCGCCCGGCCAGGTGCCGGCAGCCGCCCTCGAACCACACAACCGGGGGACGAGCGCGATGGGGGCACGGCAGATGCAGGAGTGGACGAGCAGGGGTGCGTGCCGCCAGGGCAACCCCGACGCGCTCTTCGTGCAGGGCGCGGCCCAGCACGAGGCGAAGGTGGTCTGCCAGCGGTGCCCCGTGCGCACGGCGTGCCTGGCCGACGCCCTCGACAACCAGGTCGAGTACGGCGTGTGGGGCGGGATGACCGAGCGCGAGCGCCGGGCCCTGCTGAAGCGCCGCCCGAACGTCGCCTCGTGGCGCCGGCTGCTCGAGGCGGCCGAGGCCGACTACGACGCCGCCAACCCCCCGCTGCGCCAGGTCGTCTGACCCCCCGGACCACCACCCGCCCGGTCCCGCGGCTCAGCCGCCGGACGAGCGCGCCACGCCCTCGCCCACGGCCCGCAGGCCGTCGAGGTCGTGCACGTCCTCGGCCATCGCCGCGACCCGTGCCGTCGGTACGTCGGGGTGGGCGCCGTGGAACCGCCGCACCACCGCGGTCTCGCGCTCGCGCCGCAGCATCCGCTCCGCGTGCAGCCGCAGCAGGCCGGCGACGACCGCCTCCTCGTGCCCGGCGCCGTCCTCGTCGAGCTGCTCGGCCGCGGCGGCGCTGCGCGCCGCGGTCAGCGACGGCACCGCGCTGACCTGCACCCGGTTCACGACCAGCCCGGCCAGCGGCATGCCCTCGGCGTCGAGCCGCTCGACGAAGTAGGACGCCTCGCGCAGCGCGTCCGGGTCGGGCGAGGCGACGACCACGAACGCGGTGCCGTCGTCCTGCAGCCGCGCGTAGGTGGCCTCGGCGCGCTCGCGGAAGCCGCCGAACATGGTGTCGAGCGCGGCGACGAAGGTCTGCACGTCGGTGAGCACCTGCGCGCCGATGATGCGCGTCATCAGCCCGGTGAGGTTGCCGACTACGCCCGTCAGCGCCCGCAGGTAGGCCCGGCCGCCCGCCTTGGCCGGGGCGGTCAGCAGCCGGAGGAACCGGCCGTCGAGGAACGACGAGAGCCGCTGCGGGGCGTCGAGGAAGTCGAGGGCGGACCGGCTCGGCGGGGTGTCGACCACGATCAGGTCCCACGGCTGCTCGCCGGCGTCGGCGCTGGCGCGCAGCTGCCCGAGCTTCTCCATCGCCATGTACTCGCTGGTGCCCGCGAACGAGGACGACAGGGCGACGTAGAACGGGTTCGCCAGGATCTGCTCGGCCTTCTCCGGGCTGGCGTGCGCCTCGACGACCTCGTCGAACGTGCGCTTCATGTCGAGCATCATCGCGTCGAGCGAGCCGCCCGCCGCCGGGTCGACGCCGGGCACCGGGCGGGGCGTGTTGTCGAGCACCTCCAGGCCCATCGACTGCGCCAGCCGGCGCGCCGGGTCGATCGTCAGCACGACGACGCGCCGGCCCTGCTCGGCGGCCCGCAGGCCGAGAGCGGCGGCGGTGGTGGTCTTGCCGACGCCGCCGGCGCCGCAGCACACCACGGTCTGCGTGCCCGGGTCTGCGAGCAGGGCGTCGACGTCGAGCCGCGGGACGTCGGACGCGCGGGCCGGGCTCACCGCAGCCCCTGCTCGCGCAGCTGCTCGGCCAGGGCGTACAGCCCGCCGAGGTCGACGCCGGCCGGCAGCAGGTCGAGCTCGAGCACGGGGTGGCCGGCGGCGTCGAGGGTGGTGCGCTCGCGGCGCTGCAGGGCGACCCGCTGGGCGTGCTCGGCGCCCTCCTGCGCCAGACCGGCGGCCAGCGTGGCGGCCCGCTTCGCGTCCTTGGCGACCCCGACCCGCTCGAGCACCGACGCGACCGCGTCGGTGTCGAGGGCGCCGCGCCCCGCTGCCGCGAGGGCCTTGGACGGCAGCCCCTCCTGGCGCACCTGGTTGATGAGCACGGCGCCGACCGGCAGGTCGGCCTCGGCCAGCTCGGCGATGCCGTCGAGCGTCTCCTGCACCGGCATCTCCTCGAGCAGCGTCACCAGGTGCACCGCGGTCGAGGGCGAGCGCAGCATCCGCATCACCGAGTCGGCCTGGTTGCGGATCGGCCCCACCTTCGCCAGCCCGCTGACCTCGGTGTTCACGTTGAGGAACCGGGTGATCCGCCCGGTCGGCGGGGCGTCGAGGACGACGGCGTCGTAGGTGTGCGCGCCGCCGCGCTCGGTGCGCCGGGCGGCCTCGTAGACCTTGCCGGTGAGCAGCACGTCGCGCAGACCGGGGGCGATCGTGGTGGCGAAGTCGACGGCGCCGGCCTTCTCGAGCAGGCGCCCGGCCCGGCCGAGCTTGTAGAAGGTCGCGAGGTACTCCAGCAGCGCCGCACGGGGCTCGACCGCCAGGCCGAGCACCTCGCCGCCCCAGGGGCCGACGGCCAGCGAGGTCTCGCCGTAGCCGAGCGGCGGCACGTCGAACTGCTGGGCGATGCCCTGGCGGTCCTCGACCTCGACGAGCAGGACGCGCTGGCCGTGGGTCGCGAGGGCCAGGGCGAGGGCCGCGGCGACCGTGGTCTTGCCCGTGCCGCCCTTGCCGGTGACGACGTGCAGGCGCACCCCGGGGAGCAGCGGCTCGGCCCCGACCGGCTCGTCCGCCGTCCGACCGACGGGTCGCGCGCGGCGGCTGCGCGGGGACGGCTGCGGCACCGTCCCAGCGTAGGTGGTGGCGCCGCCGGCGCCCGCCGGGGTCCGCGACGCGGACCGCGCCCGGCGGCGCGGGTACCCTGCGGCGCATGACGCAGTGGGAGTACGCGACCGTGCCGCTCATCGTGCACGCGACCAAGCAGATCCTCGACCAGTGGGGCTCGGACGGCTGGGAGCTCGTCCAGGTCGTCACCGGCCCGGACGGCAACGGCCTGGTCGCCTACCTCAAGCGTCCGAAGGGCTGAGCCGTGGGAGCGATCGAGCGCCTGGCCGAGCTGGGCCTGACCCTGCCGGACGTCGCGAAGCCGGTGGCGGCCTACGTGCCGGCGGTGACCAGCGGGTCGTACGTCTACACCTCCGGGCAGCTGCCCATGGTCGACGGCGCCCTGGTCGAGACCGGCAAGGTCGGGGAGGGCGAGGGGCTCGTCAGCCCCGCGCGGGCCAAGGAGCTCGCCGCCACCTGCGCGCTCAACGCGCTCGCGGCCGTGCGCAGCCAGGTCGACGACCTCGACCGCGTCCGGGTGGTGAAGGTGGTCGGGTTCGTGGCCAGCGACCCCGCCTTCACCGGGCAGCCCGGCGTGGTCAACGGCGCCAGCGAGCTGCTCGGCGCGGTGCTCGGCGAGCACGGCGTGCACGCGCGCAGCGCGGTGGGCGTGGCGGTGCTGCCGCTCGACGCGCCGGTCGAGGTCGAGCTCGTCGTCGAGGTGCGCTGATCGAGGTGCGCTGACCCCTCACATGCCGGACGCGTCGCGCGCCGTGGGCGCGACGACCGTGCCGTCGGCGGTGAGCTCGGCCACCAGCACGTCGGCGAACGCCGTCGCGACCAGCTGCACCATCAGCTGCGCGCGCTCGTCCGGCTCGCCGTCGAGCGCGGCCACCAGGTCGGCGAGCCCCGGGGCGGTCTCCTTGGCGGCGTAGGCGCCCATGAGCACCAGGTCGGTGCTCACGTCGAGGTCGATGCCGCGCGCCGACAGCGCCGCGATCAGGCCGAGGCCGGCGGCGCTCGCGTGGGGTCGGCCCTCGTGCCGCGAGATCAGGCCCGCCGCCTCGAGCTCGCGCATCGCGCCGGCGCGGGTGGACTCGAACAGCGCGACGTTCTCGGGGTTGAGCGGTGCGTGCACCGGACGCCGCCAGGCGCTGGTGAGGGTCTGCCGCGACACCACGGCCAGCTCGGCCTCGGCCGTGCCGCGCTCGACCAGGTCGCCGATCGCGCGCAGGCTCAGGCCGTGGTCGTGCAGGGCGCGCACCAGGCGCAGCCGCGCCAGGTGCTCCTGGGTGAAGGTCGCCCGCCGGCCCTCGCGGTCGACCGGCTGCAGCAGCCCCCTCGACTGGTACGCGCGGATGTTGCGCACCGACAGCCCGCTGGCCGCGGCCAGCTGCTCGATGGTCATCGTCGCGGGGGACGTGGGCCGGGGGTCGTCGTGCCGACGTCCGGCCACACGGCGTTCGTGCTGCATGCCTGCCTCTCGCTCACGGCCCCCGGGTGTCCCCCGACCGTACCGAAGGCGGGGCGGCGGTGTGCCGCGTTCGTCCCACGGCGCCGTCCTAGCCTGGGGGGCGTGCCGACCCGCGAGTTCGACGTCCCGCCCGGCCTCGAGGACCGCGTCCGCGCCTGGCTCGACGCGCCCGGCGAGCCGGTGCCGCCGCGTCCGGCCGCGACCGTCGCGCTGCTGCGCGACTCGCCGGACGGGCCGCAGGTGTTCCTCATGCGACGCGTGCTGACGATGGCCTTCGCCCCCGGGATGGTGGTGTTCCCCGGCGGCGGGGTCGATCCTCGCGACGGCGACGACCCCGACCTGCCGTGGACGGGCCCCGCCCCGGACGCGTGGGGCGCGCGGCTCGGCGTCCCGGTCGGGCTCGCCCTCGGCCTGGTGTGCGCGGCCGTCCGGGAGACCTTCGAGGAGTGCGGGGTGCTGCTCGCCACCGCCGAGGGGTCGGACGCGTTCCCGACGGTCGAGGACGACGGGTACGAGACCGACCGGCAGCGGCTGCTGTCTCGCGAGGTGGCGCTGTCGGACCTGCTGGTCGAGCGGGGCCTGCGGCTGCGCGGCGACCTGCTGCGGCCGTGGGCGCACTGGACGACCCCGCCGTTCGAGGACCGCCGCTACGACACCTGGTTCTTCGCCGCGCACCTGCCCGAGGGACCCACCGCGCGCCACCTCGGCGGCGAGTCGTCGCGCTCGGGCTGGGAGCGCCCGGGCGACGTGCTCGAGGCCGCCGGTCGGCGCGAGGTCATGCTGATGCCGCCGACCCGGCTGACGCTGGAGGAGCTGGCGACGGGGTCGTCCGCGTCCGCGCTGGTCGCGCGCGAGCGCGCGCTCGACGAGGTGGTGCCCGTGCCGGTCCGGGACGCGGACGGGTCGCTGCGGCTGCGCGCCGAGCTCCCGGAGCAGCCGTGAGCGGCCCCGCCCTGCGTCCGGCCGGCGGCGGGCCGGCCTGGGACGGCGGAGCGGTCACCGGCCGCGCCACCTGCGTGCTCGCGCCCAACCCGGGGCCGATGACGCTCGACGGGACGAACACCTGGCTGCTGGCCGTGCCGGGGCGAGGGAGCGTGGTGGTCGACCCCGGGCCCGACCACGGCGACCACCTGGCGGCCGTGGTCGAGCGGGCCGCGTCGCTCGACGCACCCGTCGTCGAGGTGCTGCTCACCCACGCCCACCTCGACCACAGCGAGGGGGCGCCGGCGTTCGCCCGGCTCGCGGGCGGCGTGCGGGTGCGGGCGCTGGATCCGGCGGTGCGGCTGGGCGAGGAGGGTCTCGCCGGTGGCGACGTCGTCGAGCTCGGCGACCTGCGGCTGCGGGTGGTGGCGACGCCGGGGCACACGTCCGACTCGCTGTCGTTCCTGCTCGAGGAGCCGGGCGGCACCTCGCTGCTGACCGGCGACACCGTGCTCGGGCGCGGCACCACGGTGGTCGCGCACCCGGACGGCCGGCTCGGGCCGTACCTGGACTCGCTGACCCGGCTGCGCGACGAGGTCGACGCCGTCGAGCAGCGGACGGGCGCGCCGGTGCTCGTGCTGCCCGGCCACGGTCCGGTGCTCGACGACGCAGGTGCGTCGCTGCGCGCCTACCTGGCGCACCGGGGGCAGCGCCTCGACCAGGTGCGGGCCGCGCTGGCGGCGGGCGACACCACCGCCCGCGAGGTGGTCGAGCGGGTCTACGCCGACGTCGACCGGGTGCTGTGGCCCGCGGCCGAGCTGAGCGTGCGGGCGCAGCTCGAGCACCTCGCCGACGAGGTCTGACCGCTCTGCGGGCGCGACCGCTCAGCGGGCGCGGCGCACCAGGCGGTCGACGTCGAGCAGGACGACGGCGCGGGCCTCGAGCCGCAGCCAGCCGCGGGAGGCGAAGTCGGCCAGCGCCTTGTTCACGGTCTCGCGCGAGGCGCCCACCAGCTGGGCGAGCTCCTCCTGGGTGAGGTCGTGCGCCACCAGCACGCCGGCGTCGGTCTGGCGCCCGAACCGGCGGGACAGGTCGAGCAGCGCCTTGGCCACCCGGCCGGGGACGTCGGAGAACACCAGGTCGGCGAGCGAGTCGTTGGTGCGGCGCAGCCGGCGGGCCAGCGCCTGCAGCAGGTGCCGCGCGACCTCGGGCCGCCCGCTGAGGAAGGCCTGCAGGTCGGCGTGGCCGAGGCCGACGACCTCGGCGTCGGAGACGGCGGTGGCGGTCGCGGTGCGCGGGCCGGGGTCGAACAGCGACAGCTCGCCGAACATCTCGCCGGGTCCGAGGACGGCCAGCAGGTTCTCGCGGCCGTCGCTGGAGGTGCGGCCGAGCTTGATCTTGCCCGCGGTGATGACGAACAGGCGGTCGCCGGCGTCGCCCTCGTCGAACAGCGCCTCGCCGCGCGGCAGGTCGACGCGCGCCATCGTCGCGAGCAGCGCGGCAGCGGCCTCGTCGTCGAGCGCAGCGAACAGGGGTGCCTTGCGCACCACGTCGTCGTCCACGGTTGCCTCCCGTTGGTCGGGGGGCAGTCTGCCAGTCAGGCGGGCAGCAGGTCGCGGTGACGTGCGGCCAGCGACTCGACCATCTCGGACGTCGCCTCGTCGCAGGCCACCTCGAGGGCGTCCTCGTAGGCGGTCAGGCGGCGCAGGGCCTCCCGCAGCGCGGGCAGCGAGGTACCGAGGTCGAGGTCGCGGCTCTGCGCGATCAGGGCCGTCACCTCCTCGACGGACGGCGGGACCGGCGACCCGGCGAGCAGGTCGGCCGCACCGGGCTCGGTGTGCGCACCCACGGCCTGCGCGACGGCCAGGTCGAGACGGGCCTGCAGCAGCCGGCGCAGGTAGCGGCAGCGCTCCCGCTCGGCCCGCAGCTCGTGGCGGCGCTCGCGCGCCGGGGCGGCGGTGGCGTCGTCCCGGGTGCAGGTCCCGGGGCCCGAGAAGGTCGTGGTCACGGAGCAGGGATCGTCCGCATCCCGGGACGCCTTGAGCCGCAGGCGGTCACGTCACCCGTGCGGGCCAGCACGCTCGGTGGTCCCCGTCACGCGGCCTCGCGCGCCCCGTCCGGCACGCGTCCGGCGCCCGTCGGGCCCGTCCGTCCGACCCGGCCCGTAGGCTCGCACCGTGCGCTCCGTCCCCCCGACCGCGACCGGCCGGAAGCGGCAGGCCCGCCGCATCCACCGCGCCCTCGCCGAGCGGTACCCCGACGCCCACTGCGAGCTCGACTTCCGCACGCCCCTGGAGCTGCTCGTCGCGACCGTGCTGTCGGCGCAGACCACCGACGTCCGGGTCAACCAGGTCACGCCCGCGCTGTTCGCCCGGTACCCGGACGCCGCTGCGTACGCCGCGGCCGACCGTGCCGAGCTCGAGGAGCTGATCCGCCCGACGGGGTTCTTCCGGGCCAAGGCGAACTCGCTGATCACGCTGGGTGCCGCGCTGGTCGAGCGGTTCGACGGCGAGGTGCCGGGACGGCTGAAGGACCTCGTCACGCTGCCGGGCGTCGGGCGCAAGACGGCGAACGTCGTCCTGGGCGACGCGTTCGGCGTCCCGGGCATCACGGTCGACACCCACGTCGGACGCCTCGCGCGCCGGTTCGGCTGGACCGAGCAGGAGGACCCCGTCAAGGCCGAGCACGAGATCGGCGCGCTGTTCGAGCGGCGCGACTGGACGATGCTGTCGCACCGGCTGATCTTCCACGGCCGCCGCACCTGCCACGCCCGCAAGCCGGCGTGCGGGGCGTGCCCCGTCACCGCCGACTGCCCGTCCTACGGCGCCGGCGAGACCGACCCGGTCAAGGCCGCGACGCTGATCCGGTACGAGCAGGTCGAACCCGCCGCGGAGCCCGGGTGAGCCTGCCGTCGTGGGCGCGGCGGCTCGAGCAGGTCGTGCCCACCGTCGACGCCGGCGACCTGTCGCGGTTCGTGCCCCCGCCCGGCACCGAGCACCGGCGCGCGGCGGTGCTCATGCTGTTCGGTCCGGGCGAGGCGGGCGCGGGCGAGGTCGTCCTGCTCGAGCGCTCGGCCGACCTGCGCTCGCACGCGGGCCAGGTGGCGTTCCCCGGCGGCGCGCTCGACCCGGGCGAGACGCCCGAGCAGGCGGCGCTGCGCGAGGCCGACGAGGAGACCTCGCTCGACCCCACCGGCGTGCGGGTGCTGGGGTCGCTGCCCGAGCTGTTCCTGCCGCCGTCCGGCTTCGCGGTCACCCCGGTCGTGGCGTGGTGGGAGCGTCCGCACGAGCTGGCCGTGCGCGACCCCGTCGAGGTGGCGCGGGTGGCGCGGGTGCCGCTGCCCGAGCTGCTCGACCCGGCGAACCGGTTCAGCACCGAGCTGCGCGGGTTCCGCGGGCCGGGGTTCACCGCGGGCGGCCTGTTCGTCTGGGGCTTCACCGCGGGCCTGCTGAGCCGCCTGCTCGACGTGGCCGGCATCGGCGAGCCGTGGGACGAGGACCGGGTCCTGCCCGTGCCGGCCGCCCAGCTGCGCGAGGTCGAGCACCAGGTCGAGCCGTGACCGGTTCGCTCGTGGTCGACCTGCTGCTGCTGGCGCTGCTGCTCACCTACCTGGTCTCCGGCTGGCGGCGCGGCGCGGTCGCGGGGGTGCTCTCGCTCGCCGGGCTGGTGGGCGGCGCCGCGCTCGGCCTGCTGGTGGTGCCGATGCTCGTCGGGGGTCTCGAGCCCGGCGTGCGACGTTCGCTGGTGGTGCTCGCGGGCATCGTCGCGCTGGCGGCGCTCGGCCAGCTCGTCGGCGACCTGGTGGGCCGGCGCGGGCGCCGCTCGCTGCCCGAGGGGGCGGCCCGCTCGGTCGACTCCGTGCTCGGGGCGGCGGTGTCGGTCGTGGTGGTCGCCGTGCTGCTGACCGTGCTGCTCGCCGCCGGCCGCGGCGCGCCGGTACCCGCCCTGTCGCGCGCGGTGGCCGGCTCGGCCGTCGCGCAGACCCTCGACCGGTTCGTCCCGGACGCCGTGACCGGCGCCGCCGACGGCCTCGCGCGCAGCGTCGCCGGCGACTTCCCGCGGGCCTTCGCGGGTCTCGCGCCGGAGGTGATCGTCCCGGTCGAGCCGCCCGACCCCGCCGAGGTCGGCGACGTCGCCGCCCGCGTGGGCGGCAGCACGCTGAAGGTGTCGGGCCCGACCGACGGGTGCGACACCGTCCAGGAGGGCAGCGGGTTCGTGGTGTCGCCGCAGCGGGTCGTCACGAACGCGCACGTGGTGGCGGGGGTGCCGCGCCCGACGGTGCAGGTGCTCGGGCAGGGGCCCGAGCTCGAGGCCACCGTGGTGCTCTTCGACCCCGACCGCGACCTCGCGGTGCTGGCGGTGCCCGACCTCGACGCCGCACCGCTGGCGCGCGGCACCGAGCTCGCGCCGGGCGACGCAGCCGCCGTCCTCGGCTACCCGCTCGACGACCCGTACACCTCGAGCCCGGCGCGGGTGCGCCAGGTGCTCGACGCCGCCGGCGAGGACATCTACGGCGACGAGGGCGTCACCCGCGAGATCTACTCGCTCTACGCGACGGTGCGGCAGGGCAACTCGGGCGGTCCGGTGGTCGACCCCGAGGGACGCCTGGTCGGCGTGGTCTTCGCGGCCTCGCTCGACGACCCGAGCACCGGGTACGCCCTCACCCTCGACGAGGCGGCACCGGTGCTCGACCAGGCGCCCGGCCTGTCGTCGCCGGTGTCGACCGGACCCTGCTCCCGGCACTGAGTCGCACGAAGCCGGGAGCCGTTGCCGCTCAGTCGAGGTCGCGCAGCCACTCCACCAGCAGGGCGTCGACCTCGTCCGGTGCCTCCTCGGCCAGGAAGTGCCCGGCGCCCTCGAGCAGGTGCCAGGAGTAGTCGCCGCGCACCCACCGCGACGACCCGCGCGCCTGCCGCGGGCTCACCTGGCCGTCGAGCTCGCCGTGCAGCTGCAGCACGGGCACGCCGATCGTCCGGCGCAGCGTGCGGGTGAAGCGCAGGCCGTCGCCGCGCAGCCGCGACCGGAACGCCCACCGGTAGTACTCCATCGCGCTGTGCGCCACCGACGGGATGCGCATCGCGCGCTCGTAGGTGTCGGCGACCTCGGGCGTCGGCCAGCCGGGGGCGCCCCAGCGGTGCAGCAGCTCGGTGACCAGACCGCCTGCCACCAGGCGCCGTTCGGGCTGGATGGGGGTCTGGAACGCGAGCGCGTGGCGCAGCCGCCCCACGTTCGCGGCGTCGTCGAGCGCGGTCAGCGTGCGCAGCGGGTGCGCGGTGCCGACGCTGGCCACGGCCCGCACCGTCCGCGGCTGGGTGTGCGGGAGCGACCACGCGATCCACGCGCCCCAGCCGTGCCCGACCACCGTGACCCGCTGGTTCGTCAGCGTGCGCACGACGCCCGCCACGTCGGCCGCGAGGGTGAAGGTGTCGTAGCCGCGAGGCGGCTTGTCGCTGCCGCCGTAGCCGCGCAGGTCCATCGCGACGGCACGGAATCCGCTGTGCGGCAACGTCGTCAGCTGGTGGCGCCAGGCCCACCAGAACTGCGGGAAGCCGTGCAGCAGCAGCACGACCGGCACGTCGTCCGAGGCGTCGGGCAGCGAGTCGACGACGTGGAAGCGCGCGCCGTTCGCGGAGACGAACCGGTGCTCCCAGGGCCCCTCGACGAGGACGTGCGAGGCGTCGGTGCTCACCGGCGGCCCCCGGGTTCGCCCCCGGTCACGCGTGGTGCGGGTCGTGCCCCTTGAGGGCCTCGACCGAGTCCTTCGCGCTGTCGATCGTGCGCTGCGGGGCGCTCACGAGCCTCAGCCGCGCGCGGCCGACCAGGGCGAGCACCGCCGCGACGACCAGGAGCACGCCGGTGACGACCAGGAAGCCGGCCCAGGTGGGCAGACCGGCGGCCACCAGGCCGTAGGCGGCGGCGACGCAGAGCAGGATGAACGCGATCAGGGCGAAGAACGCCGCGCCCGCGAGCAGGCCCGCGCCCAGGCCGCCCTTGGTCACGTCGGCCTTGACCTCGGCCTTGGCGAGCGAGATCTCGGCGCGCAGCAGGTCGGACAGCTGGTGGCTGATGTCGGCGACGAGCTGGCCGATGCTGCGCTCGTCCGTGGCGGGCGGGCCCGCCTGCTTGGTGACGTCCACCGGATCCTCCTGGGATGACGTTGGTCCGGAACCGTCCCGACTCTAGGGGGTGCGACCGCCGGGGGCCTCCCGGCGCGGCCCCTGCTGGTAGACGTCCGGGATGCCGTCCCGGTCCTCGTCGAGGGTCTCGGCCTCGTGCAGCCGCCTGTACACGCGGTTGCGGCTGCTGAGCACGGCCGCGGCGAGCAGCGCGGACACCAGCGAGCCGGTGAGCACGGCCGCCTTGACGTGGTCGTCGCGGTCGCTGCCCTGGCCGAAGGCGAGCTCGCCCACGAGCAGGCTGACGGTGAACCCGATGCCGGCGAGCAGGCCGAGACCGAGCAGGTCCGTCCAGGTCAGCTCGTCGTCGAGCTCGGCCCTGGTCAGGCGCGAGACCAGGAAGGTGGTGCCGACGACACCGACGACCTTGCCGAGCACCAGGCCGAGGGTCACGCCGATCGCGACGCGGTCGGTGAGCGTCTCGACGAACGCGCCGCCCACGACGGTGACGCCGGCCGCCATGAACGCGAAGACGGGGACGGCGAACCCCGCCGACAGGGGTCGTACGCGCCGCTCGAACCGCCCCGCCAGGCACTCCTCCTCGTCGGTGCGGCGCGCCGCGGGGACGGCGAACCCGAGCAGGACGCCGGCGATCGTGGCGTGGATGCCGCTCTCGTGCATCAGCACCCAGGCCAGCACGCCGAGCGGTACCAGCACCCACCAGGCGGTGACCCGGCGGCGGGTCAGGAGGGCGAACACCGCCACGACGAGCAGCGCCCCGGCGAGGGGCAGCAGCGACAGCGTCTCGGTGTAGAAGATCGCGATGATGGTGATGGCCAGCAGGTCGTCGACGACCGCGAGCGTCAGCAGGAACGCCCGCAGCCCGCTCGGCAGGTGCGACCCGATGACCGCGAGCACCGCCAGCGCGAACGCGATGTCGGTCGCCGTGGGGATCGCCCAGCCGCGCAGCGCGTCCCCGCCGGTGTCGAGGTTGACCAGCGTGTAGACCACGGCCGGCGCCACCATCCCGCCCACGGCCGCCAGGATGGGCACCGCCGCCCGCCGCGGGTCGCGCAGCTCGCCGTCGACGACCTCGCGCTTCAGCTCGAGCCCGACGACGAAGAAGAAGATCGCGAGCAGCCCGTCGGCCGCCCAGGTGGCCAGGCTCAGGTCGAGGTGCAGCGCCGAGGGGCCGACCGTGGTGTCGCGCAGCGCGGTGTACCCCTCGCGCCACGGCGAGTTGGCCCACAGCAGCGCGACGGCGGCACCCGCGAGCAGCAGCGCGCCGCCCACGGTCTCGGTGCGCAGCACCTGCGCGACGAAGCTCGCCTCGCGCCAGGAGTCGGCGCGGCGGAACAGCGTCCGGACGGACGGCTGGGGCTCGGACACGGGACCTCGCTCGGGGTCGACGACTGGCTCGACGCCGCCCCGTCGTGACCCGCCACGCGGCGGGTGGGCGGCGTGCCGACCAGACTTCCCGGCTCACCTGGTGCCGACCCTACCCGCGTCGACGCCAGGACGCCGCCAGTGGTTGCTCCGGTGGAGGTGGAGCAACCACTCGCGGCGCCGTGGTCGCAGCGGTCAGTCGTCGGCGGACGTGCCGGAGTCGAGGCCGCTCTTGATCAGGTCCATGACCGTGTTGTCGGCGAGGGTCGTGACGTCGCCGACCTCGCGGTGCTCGGCGACGTCCTTGAGCAGGCGGCGCATGATCTTGCCCGACCGGGTCTTCGGCAGCTCGGGGACGACCATGATCTGGCGCGGCTTGGCGATAGCGCCGATCTCCTTCGCGACGTGGTCGCGCAGCTCCTTGACGATGTCGTCGCCCTGCTCGGCTCCGCCGCGCAGGATGACGAAGGCGCAGACGGCCTGGCCGGTGGTCTCGTCAGCGGCGCCGACGACGGCGGCCTCGGCGACCTTCGGGTGCGACACCAGGGCCGACTCGATCTCGGTGGTCGAGAGCCGGTGGCCCGACACGTTCATGACGTCGTCGACCCGGCCGAGCAGCCAGATGTCGCCGTCGGCGTCCTTCTTCGCGCCGTCGCCGGCGAAGTACATGCCCTCGAAGCGCGACCAGTAGGTCTCCTTGTAGCGCTCCGGGTCGCCCCAGATGCCGCGCAGCATCGACGGCCACGGGTCGGTGAGGACGAGGTACCCGCCGCCGCCGTCCGGCACGGGCGTCGCCGAGTCGTCGAGGACGTCGATCGAGATGCCCGGCAGCGCGACCTGGGCCGACCCCGGCTTCGCGGTCGTGACGCCCGGCAGCGGGCTGATCATGATCGCGCCGGTCTCGGTCTGCCACCAGGTGTCGACCACGGGCGTGCGGTCGCCGCCGATGACCCGCCGGTACCAGACCCACGCCTCGGGGTTGATCGGCTCACCGACCGACCCGAGCACCCGCAGCGAGGTGAGGTCGTGCTCGGCGGGGATCTGCTCGCCCCACTTCATGAACGTCCGGATCGCGGTGGGGGCGGTGTAGAGGATCGTCACGCCGTACTTGGCGACGATCTCCCACCAGCGGCCCTGGTGCGGGGTGTCGGGCGTGCCCTCGTACATCACCTGCGTGACGCCGTTCGCGAGCGGCCCGTACACGATGTAGGAGTGGCCGGTGACCCAGCCGACGTCGGCGGTGCACCAGTACACGTCGGTGTCGGCGTGCAGGTCGAAGACGTTCCTGTGCGTGTATGACGTCTGGGTCAGGTAGCCACCCGAGGTGTGCAGGATGCCCTTCGGCTTCCCGGTCGTCCCGGACGTGTAGAGGATGAACAGCGGGTGCTCGCTGTCGAACGCCTGCGGCGTGTGGTCGGCCGAGGCCGCGCCGACGACGTCGTCCCACCACACGTCGACCGCGTCGTCCCACTCGACGTCCTGCCCGGTGCGCTTGACCACCAGCACCTTCTGGACGCTGCCGCCGCTCGCCTTGGCGAGCGCGCCGTCGACGGCGGTCTTCAGGGCGAACGGCTTGCCGCGGCGGTAGCCGCCGTCGGAGGTGATGACGAGCTTGGCCTCGGCGTCGTCGATGCGGGACGCCAGCGCGTCGGCCGAGAAGCCGCCGAACACCACCGAGTGCGCGGCCCCGATGCGGGCGCAGGCGAGCATCGAGATCGCGGCCTCGGGGATCATCGGCAGGTAGATCGCGACCCGGTCGCCGGCCTCGACGCCGAGCTCGGTGAGGGCGTTGGCCGCCTTCGACACCTCGTCCTTGAGGTCGCTGTAGGTGAGCGTGCGGGTGTCGCCCGGCTCGCCCTCGAAGTGGATGGCGACGCGGTCGCCCAGGCCGTTCTCGACGTGCCGGTCGACGCAGTTGTAGGCGACGTTCAGCCGGCCGCCCACGAACCACTTCGCGAACGGCGCCTCGCTCCAGTCGAGGGTCTGCTCGAAGTCGGTCTCCCAGCTGAGCAGCTCACGAGCCTGATTGGCCCAGAACGCCTCTCGGTCGGCCGCGGCCTCGTCGTACAGGTCGGCCTTGGCGATCGCCTGCGCGGCGAACGTCTCGGAGGGCGGGAACCGCCGGTCCTCGGTCGACAGGTTCTCGAGGGCCTGGCTGCTGGCGTTGTCGGACATCGTCGTCCCTCCGGTCGGCGTGCACCATCGCGCGGGGTCGGGTCCCCGCGCACGACCCTAGCCAGCGACGCGCTCCCGGGTCACCCGCGCGGTCCGGCGCTGCGACGAGCGGGCCGTCCGCGTCGACGGGCGGTCGGGTGCGGACGTGGTGGGGTGTGGACGGGGAACCGCCCGGCCCCGCGCGCCGTCGGTACCGTGACCGGCGCTCCCGCCCAGGTCGGTCGGGACGAGGGGGAGGACCACCATGACCCAGCAGCCAGCCGCCGGGGCGCCCGCGACCTGGGCGGCGCCGCAGCCGGGCACCGCGCACGAGCCGCCGACCCACGCGACGCAGACGCACGAGCCCGCCCGGCGCCGCGGCGCCGGCGCCTGGACCGGGCTGGTCCTGCTCGGGGCCCTCGCCTGCCTGCTCGCGTGGACGTTCACCCCGCTGGCCGCCCGCCTGCTCCAGCTGCCCGACCTGGGGGTCCGGGGCCTGGTGTTCGGCGTGACGCCGACCTCGTTCGCCCTCGGCACGGGGCCGTTCCTCAACATCCTGCTGCTGGGCGTCGCCGTCGCGGCGCTGGTGACGCGCCGCGCCCTCGGGACGCTCGCGGCGGTCGGGGTCGCGCTGCTGCTCGGCTGCCTCGGTCACGTCGCCGCCCCGCTGCTGTACTCCGCGCCCGCGCGGCCGGTGCCCGTCGTGGTGGGGCTGCTGCTGACCGCGCTGGTGGTGCTGCCGCTCGCCGCGCTCGTCGGCCTGCTGGCCCGCACCCCGTGGGGCCGGCTGGTGGTCGTGGCCGCGGTGCTCGCGCCCACGCTGCTGGTCGTCCTGCAGCAGACCGTGTTCCTCCTCGGTGGCGCCCGGGTGACCACGCGGGTGCCGTCGCTGGTCGTCCTCGGGCTGGTGGTCGCGCTCGTCGTGGCCGTCGCCGTCGGCGGCGGGCGCGCGCGCCCCGCGGAGTCCGCGGCCCGGCTCGGGGTCGCGCTCGTGCTGCTCCTGGTCGGCGGGGCGCTGCTGCCGCTGCTGTCGTCCGGCCTGCTCGCGCTGTTCGCCGGCACCCTCCCGCGCGACCTCGGCGGCGGGATGCGCGTGCCGACCGGCCCCGGGCTCGACCAGCTGCTCGTGCCGTTCCAGGCGATGCGGGTCACCTGGCCGGCCTGGGTCGGGGGGCTCGTCGCCGGCGCGCTCGCCGGCGGCGGGGTGCTGCTCGCCCGCCGCGCGCGGAACCCCCGGACGTGAGACGTCCCCGCCCCCGTTCCGGCCGGGTGCGCTCGGCGGAACGGGGACGGGGACGCGGGTCCAGCGTAGGACGCCGGACGGTCACCCGGTGAGGGCGGTCAGTGCGAGGTGGCCTTCTCGGCACCCGCACCGGTCATCGAGCGGACCTCCATCTCGGCGGCCTTCTCGTCGTGGTCGGCCTCGGGCTTGCTGGTGACCGTCCCGAGCCAGCCCAGGAAGAAGGCCAGCGGGATCGAGACGATCCCCGGGTTGTCGAGCGGGAACCAGTGGAAGTCGATCGCCGCGTTCTTGATCATCGACGCGGACAGCCCGGTGACCGGGTCGGCCGGCTTCCCGGACACCACCGGGGAGAAGATGATCAGGACGACGCAGGTGATCAGGCCGCCGTACATCGACCAGAGCGCGCCGCGCGTGTTGAACCGCTTCCAGAACAGCGAGTAGAGGATCGTCGGCAGGTTCGCGCTCGCGGCCACGGCGAAGGCCAGGGCGACGAGGAACGCGATGTTCTGCCCGAGGGCGAACGCCCCGCCCACGATCGCGACCAGGCCGATGACGACCACGGTGATGCGCGCGACCTTCACCTCGCCGTCGGGCGAGACCTGGCCGTGCTTGATCACGCTCGCGTAGATGTCGTGCGCGAACGAGGTGGCCGCCGTGATCGCGAGCCCCGCCACCACGGCGAGGATCGTGGCGAAGGCCACCGCGGAGATGATCCCGAGCAGGATCGGACCGCCGAGCTCGTACGCGAGCAGCGGTGCGGCGGAGTTCGCCCCACCGGGTGCGGCCTTGATCTCCGTCGGGCCGACGATGGCGCCGGCGCCGTAGCCCAGCACCAGGCTGAACAGGTAGAACAGGCCGATCAGCCAGATCGCCCACACCACGCTGCGCCGGGCCTCCTTGGCGGAGGGCACGGTGTAGAAGCGCATCAGGACGTGCGGCAGGCCGGCGGTGCCGAGCACCAGGGCCAGCGACAGCGAGATGAAGTCGAGCGGGTTCTTGCCGTACTGCTTCATCGGGTTGAGCAGCGCCTCGGCGCCCTCGACGCCCTCGCTGTTCGCCCGCTCCACCGATGCGCCCAGCAGCGACGACAGGTTGACGCCGTACTTGGCCAGCACCCACACGGTCATCAGGCCGGCGCCCGCGATGAGCAGCACCGCCTTGATGATCTGCACCCAGGTGGTGCCCTTCATGCCGCCGACGAGGACGTAGACGATCATCAGCACGCCGACGACGAACACGACGGCGTACTGCGCGGCCTGGCCGGTGACGCCGAGCAGCAGCGCGACGAGGCCTCCGGCGCCTGCCATCTGGGCCAGCAGGTAGAAGAAGCAGACCGCGAGCGTGCACAGCGCCGCCGCCATCCGCACCGGCCGCTGCTTGAGCCGGAACGACAGCACGTCGGCCATCGTGAACTTGCCCGTGTTACGCAGCAGCTCGGCCACCAGGAGCAGCGCGACGAGCCACGCCACCAGGAAGCCGATCGAGTAGAGGAAGCCGTCGTAGCCGTTCAGGGCGATGGCGCCGGCGATCCCGAGGAAGCTGGCGGCCGACAGGTAGTCGCCCGCGATCGCGGTGCCGTTCTGCGGGCCGGTGAACGAGCGCCCGCCCGCGTAGAAGTCGGCGGCGGTGGCGTTGTTGCGCGAGGCGCGGATGACGATCGTCAGGGTGACGACGACGAACAGCCCGAAGATCGCGATGTTGAGGACGGGGTTGCCGACGTCGACGGCGGGGGCGAGGTGGACGGTGCTCATGCCGCGCTCCCCTCGACGCGGGCGCGCAGCGCCTCGGCCTGCGGGTCGTACTTCCGGTTGGCCCAGCTGCGGTACGCCATCGTGATGGCGAACGTCGAGACGAACTGGCCCAGGCCGAGGAGCAGGCCGATGTTCACGTTGCCGAACACCTTGGTGCTCATGAAGCCGGGCGCGTAGGCGGCCAGCAGCACGTACAGGAAGTACCAGACGAGGAACAGCGCGGTCATCGGGAAGATGAACGAGCGGAAGGTGCGCTTCAGCCCGGCGAACTCCGGGCTGTCGGCCACCTCCTGGTGGACGGCGCGGTGGTGCCCGTCCCCGGTGGGTTTGGTGAGCGAGTCCGACACGAGACCTCCTGGACGTCAGCCACCCCGACCGCGGCGTCGGGGCCGGGGCAACTGTGGCGGCGGTCACGCCGCCGCCGCAGCAGGCCACGTCGGCGGCTCGGCAGGCGGTCGCCGTCGTCGCCGTGCGGTCGTCTCGCGCGACGAACGGTCGCGCCCGCCGCGGACGGTGAACGCCGGGCGGCGGGCGGGCGGGACGGCGTCGACGGTCCGGTGAAGCCTCGGCGCCTGCGCCCGGATCCGGGTCTGCCGTGCTCGTCGCGGGGGCACGCTGGTGCCGTGGTGCTGCAGACCGGCTACGACGACGGCCCCTGGCCGCGGGTGGTGTCGCACCGCGGGGGCGCGGCCCTGGCGCCGGAGAGCACGGCCGGGGCCTTCACCGGCTCGCTCGCCCTGGGCGTCGACCACCTCGAGACCGACGTGCGGGTCACCGCGGACGGCGTCGCCGTCGCGTTCCACGACGAGCGGGTCGACCGGGTCACCGACGTGCGGGGACCGGTGCGCGACCTGCCGTGGGCGGCGCTCGCCCGCGCACGGGTGCGGGCGCCGGGCGTCCCCGGCGAGGGACGGGTGCTCACCCTCGAGGACGCGCTGGGCACGTTCGACGAGGCGCGGTTCGCGGTCGACCTCAAGACCCCGGAGGCGGTCGCGCCGCTGGCCCGCGCGCTGCGGCGCACGCGTTCTGCGCACCGGGTGTGCGTCGCCGGCGCCTGGGACGGGTGGCTCGCCGACGTGCGCGCGGCGTGCGACCCGGCTCCTGCGACCGCGCTCGGCTGGGGCGCGCTGGGAGCGCTCGTCCTGTGCGCCCGGACGGGCGTGCGCGCGCCGGTCGCCCTCGCGACCGGCGGGTACGTGCACCTGCCGTGGCGGTGGGGACGGCTGCCCCTGCTCGCGGACGAGCGGCTCCGCCGCGGGGTCGTGGACCGGGCCGGCGACCTGGGCGTGCGGGTCGTGGCCTGGACGGTGGACGACCCCGGGCGGGCGCGCCGGCTGCTGGACGACGGCGTCGCGGCGGTGATCACCGACCGCCCGGACCTGCTGGCGCCCCTCGTGGGCGCTGCCGGACGATCAGCCGCGCAGCTGCACGACCTCGAAGTCGGCTGAGGGCGAGGCGATCTCGTCCTGCGCGTCGATGAGCCGGATCTCGCGGTGCCCGGCCTCGACGGTCGCCTTCAGCACGCCGAACACCGACGCCGCCGTGCGGCCCAGTGCCACCTCGAGCCCGTCGGTGAGCAGGTGCGCCAGGAACAGGGCCGCGGTCGCGTCGCCGGCGCCGTTCACGCTCAGCGGCAGCAGCGGGGTGGTGACGGTGAGGGCGCGGGTGCCGTCCGAGGCGAGCATCGACACGGTGTCGTCGGTCGCGTCCGGCAGCTGCACGCTGGTGACCAGCACGGTGGCCGGGCCCTTGGCGTGCAGCTCGTCGACGGCGGTGAGCAGGTCTGCGGCGGAGGCGATCTCGCCGGGCTCGCGACCGGTGAGGAACTCCAGCTCGAACTGGTTGGGCGTCACGACGTCGGCCGCGGGCACCACCCGGTCGCGCATGAGCTCGGGGATGCCGGGCCGCACGAAGAAGCCGCGGCCGACGTCGCCCATGACGGGGTCGCAGCAGTAGACGGCGCGCGGGTTGGCGGCGCGCACCTTGGCCACGGCCTCGAGCACGACCTCGCCGACCGCCTCGCCGCCCTGGTACCCGGTGAGCACGGCGTCGCAGGTGGGCAGCACGCCGCGCTCCTCGATGCCGGTGATGACGTCGGCGACGTCGGCCGGGTCGAGCAGGGGGCCGCGCCAGGCGCCGTAGCCGGTGTGGTTCGAGAAGTGCACGGTGTTGACCGCCCACACCTCGTGCCCGAGCCGCTGCAGCGGGAACACCGCCGAGGAGTTGCCGGCGTGACCGTAGGCGACGGACGACTGGATCGACAGGATGCGCACGACGTCCAGGGTAGTGACCGCGGTCGTCAGCGGCCCGGGTCGGCGGGACGCCTGCCGCGCAGGCGGCGGTCGACGTCCACGGCCTCGGGGGTGTGCATGCGCACCATCGAGCGGCCGACGCTGTCGGGGACGGACGAGCGGGTCAGCCGCGACACCACCACCATCGTCGCGAACGCGAGCGGCATGGTCCACGCGGCGGGCTGCTCGAGCAGCACCTCGAGCCACGCCGGCGCGGGCACCTGCAGCAGCGTCGCCAGCACCGCCGCGCTCGAGGTGGCGCCACCGACCGCGAGGCCCCACAGCGTCCCCGCCGGGGTGAGACCGCGCCACCAGATGCCCAGCAGCAGCAGCGGGCAGAACGTCGAGGCGGCCACGGCGAACGCCAGGCCCACCGTCCCAGCGAGCGAGGCCGACGAGGCGCCGACGAGGGTCAGCACCAGGGGGACGACGACGGCGACGACCGTCCCGAGGCGGAACAGCGCGACCGGGCGCCAGTCGCGGCGCGCGGCGAGCCCGCCGAGCAGGTCGCGGGAGATGACGCCTGCGACCGACACCACCAGCCCGGACGAGGTCGACAGGAACGCGGCGAACGCCCCGGCGACGAGCAGCGCCGACAGCAGCTCGCCCCACGGCGAGGGCAGCATCCGCGCGGGCAGCTCGAGCACGACGGTGTCGGCGCGGCCGGTGAGCAGCAGGTCGGGCGCGTACACGCGTCCGAGCGCGCCGTAGACCGGGGGCCAGAGGTAGAAGAGGCCGAGCAGGCCGATCACGATGGCGGTCGTGCGGCGCGCGGCCCGGCCGTCGGGGTTGGTGTAGAAGCGCACGAGCACGTGCGGCAGGCCCATCGTCCCGAACAGCAGGGCGAGCACCAGCGAGTACGTGCTGTAGAGCGGGTGCTCGGTGCCGCCGGCGCCGGACAGCGGTGCGGCCCAGTCCCTCCCGTCGCTCGCCTCGACCGGTGCGGCGTGCGGGACGGGCGTGCCGGCGGCCATCGAGACGGTCGTGCCCGCGGCGAGCAGCGCCTCGTCGCCGGCGTCGAGCGGGAGCCGCCCGGTGCGCTCGCGACCGTCGACGGTGCCGTCGACGAGCAGCACCGCCGGGGCCTCGGCGCGCACCCGCACCTGGGCGGGCAGCACGGTCGTGGTCGCCTCCCGCGTCACCGCGGGACCGGCGGTGGTCGGGTCGGGCGAGCCGTCGGCGTGCCACGCGAGCGCGAGGAAGAGCACCGGCGTCGCGATCGCGGTGACCTTGAGCCAGTACTGGAAGGCCTGGACGAGGGTGATCGAGCGCATGCCCCCGGCGACGACGTTGAGCACGACGACGGCCGCCACGAGCGCGGCGCCGAGCGCCACGGGCGAGCCGGTGACGGCCCGCAGCGCGACGCCCGCACCCTGCATCTGCGGCAGCAGGTACAGCCAGCCGATGCCGACGACGAGCAGCGCCGAGGCGTACCGCACCCGCGTCGAGGCGAGTCGCGACTGCGCGAAGTCGGGCAGCGTGTAGGCGCCCGAGCGGCGCAGCGGTGCCGCGACCAGGGCGAGCAGCACGAGGTAGCCCGCGGTGTAGCCGACGGCGAACCACAGCATGTCGACGCCGCCGGTGAGCACGAGCCCCGCGACGCCGAGGAAGCTCGCCGCCGACAGGTACTCGCCCCCGATGGCCGAGGCGTTCGCGCGCGGCGAGACCGCACGCGACGCGACGTAGAAGTCGCTGGTGGTGCGCGAGACGGTGACGCCGAGCGCGCCGATGGCCGCGGTGGCGAGGCACACCAGCGCGACGGCGGCGACGCCGAGGACGGGGTCGGTCACCGGCGTCGCACCAGCTCGGCGAAGTCGCGCTCGGTGCGCTCGGCGGCCCACACGCAGACCCACGCGGTGAGCGCGATCGCCGGGTACGCGAGCACGCCGAGCAGCAGCCAGGGGAGCGGGATCCCGAGCACGTCGTACGCCGCGAGGCCGGGCGCGAGCAGGAACAGCAGCGGCAGGCCGCCGACGGTGACGACGAACGCGGCCAGCACCGCGAGGCCGAGCCGCAGCTGGCTGCGCACGAGCGAGCTGATGTAGAGCTCGCCGAGCTCGGTCTGCTCGTCGATGTCGGTCTCGGGCGAGCGGGGCGGCACCGCGCGGGCGGCACCGGTGCGCGGGCTGGTGACGCGCACCCGCCGGGGCGCCGGCTGGCGCCCGGGGCCGCGCGACGCGGGACGCTCGCTCACGGAGGTGATCCTGCCCGCTGCGTCACGGCGGCGGCGCGAACCGCGCCCACACCGCGCGGTGGTCCGTGCCCGGGACGACGACCGTGCCCGCGTCGACGACCGGCAGGCCGTGGGCGAGCACGTGGTCGAGCTGGACGAACGCCGGGAACGGGTACTCCACCGGCCAGGTGCGCACCCACCCGGCACCCACCTGCGCGTGCGCGTCGTCGAGCACGCCGGTGAGGCCGCGGAACACCGGGTGGTCGGTGCTCGCGTTGAGGTCGCCGGCGAGCACGACGGGCGTGCCGGCGTCGACCGCCTCGCGCGACCAGGTGGTGAGGTCCTCGACCTCGGTGTGCCACAGGGGCGGGTAGCGCACGGGTGGGGTCGGGTGCGCCGCGCGCACCAGCACGTCGCCGCCGGGGGCGCGCACCGTGGCGGCGGGTTGCGCGAACCGGCTCGTACCGACCGGCTCCTCGGTCAGCGGGTACCGGCTGAGGACCGCCGACCCCTCGGGGCCGGGGCCGGCGAGCACCACCCGCTCGGGCAGCGCGTCGAGCCCGGCGTCGTCGAGCCCGTCGGCCGCGGCCGGGGTGAGCTCGACGAGCACCAGCACGTCGACGCCGAGGGCGTCGACCGCGTCCGCGACGCGGGTCAGGTCGCCCTGCCCGAGCTCGAGGTTGGCGGCCATCACGACCAGGTCGTCGTCAGACGGCGCCGCGCGCTCGCCGGGGACGAAGGCCGGGACGGCGACCGCCACGTGCACGACCGCCAGCACCGCCACCACCGCGGTCGCGAGCCGCTGGCGGTTGACCGTGACGAGCAGGAGCAGCACGAGCACACCGGCGCCGACGACCCAGCGGAGCGACTGCAGGGCGACCGGCACGACCGGTCCGGCGAGGTCGACCCAGCGCAGCGACGTGGCGACGGCCGCCGGGACGACCGCGAACCACGCCAGCACCGCGGCCACGGTGCGCAGCGGGTGCCTCTCGGTGGGCGGCTCGTCCGGGCCCCTCACCGGCCGGACCGGATGCGCAGCAGGCTCTCCCGCAGCTCGCGGGTGTGCCGGCGGCTCACGACGAGGGTGTCGTCGCCGAGGACGACCGTGCAGCGGCCGCCGTCGATGCGCACCTCCTCGACGTGCGGCAGCGACACCAGCGTCGAGCGGTGGATGCGGACGAAACCCGCTGCACCCCAGCGCTCCTCGAGTGTGCTGAGCGGTACGCGGATCAGGTGGGTGCCCGTGTCGGTGTGCAGCCGCGCGTAGTCGCCCTGCGCCTCGACGTACCGCACCGACGAGCGCTGGACGAAGCGGGTGACGCCGCCCAGCTCGACCGGGATGGTCTCGTCGGGCTCGGCCGGTGCCGCCGGTGCCTCGCTGCCGTCGAGCACCCGGCTCAGCGCCTCGTGCAGCCGCTCGGGCCGCACCGGCTTCATCAGGTAGTCGGTGGCGGCCAGCTCGAAGGCGTCGACGGCGTGCTGGTCGTACGCGGTGACGAACACGACCTGCGGCCGGCGGCTGAACCGGGCGAGCACGCGGGCGAGGTCGAGGCCGTCGAGCCCGGGCATCTTGATGTCGCTGAGCACGACGTCGACCTCGTGCTCCTCGAGCAGGCGCAGGGCCTCGGTCGCGCCGCCGGCCGTCACGACCTCGCCGACGCGCTCGTCCTGGCGCAGCAGCCACTCCAGCTCGGCGAGCGCGGGTGCCTCGTCGTCGACGACGAGGACGCGCAGCTTCGCCGGGACGCTCACCGGGCGGCGGCCTTCCACGCGTCCTTGCCGAGGCGGGCGCCGAGCAGCGCGCCCAGCGCGTAGGCGGGCTCGCCGAGCTCGACGGTGTGCTGGCCGGCCTGGATCTTCCACGTCCGGCCGTCGGTGGTGCGCAGGTCGAGCTTCCACCCGCTCAGCGACGCACGCAGCTGCGCCGCCACGAGGTCGTCGGTGTCGATCCACGTGCACAGCTTGTCCTGCCGGGCCGCGCCGACGCCGCCCTCGAGCAGCGCGCCGACGCGCTCGGCCTCCTGCTTCGCGCGCCGGCCGGTGGCGTTGCCGAGCGCCTTGCGGCCGAGGCCGCCCTTCGGCACCCGCACCAGCAGCAGGCCGGTGTCGCACAGCACGAGGCTGAGCTCCTTGGTGGCGCTCTCGTGCACCATGATCCAGGCCGCCTGGGCCAGCGGCTCCGGCTCGGCCTCGACCTTCGTCTCGTTCTCGAGGTCGACCCCTTTGCCGCGCAACCACTCCCGCAGCGCGGGCACGTGGTCGGGGCGCTGCGCCACCGGGCGGACGGCGTCCTCGAAGCGCACCTCGCGACCGTCCGGCATGACCAGCGAGAACGGCTCGTCCCAGCCCGGTTCCCACGAGAACCGCACGCGCGCACCGGCTTGCGTGATGAGCGCGTGCCCCACGGCGGCGCCCAGCATGGCCGTGAGCACGTCGTCCTCGGCCTTCGCCCGGTGCTCCGCGGCGACGCCCGGGTTGACGAGCGGGGCGACCATCGCGCGACCGCGTCCCTGCTCGACCGCGTCGAGCAGCGTCGAGAGGGCGGGGCTGTCGACGGTGCGCGTCTGCAGCGCCGCACGGGCCAGGTGCCCGGCGTTCGCCGCGAGCACCGCCGACCCCGCCGCGTCGGCGACCTGCTCCCACGGCTGCGCCGGCGCGTCGATCTCGAGCAGGTGCCGCTCCACGGCGTCGAGGGCGGCGGGGGCCTGCTGCGGGTCGGTGCCGAGCACCGTCCACGCCGGGGCCGACAGCGTCGGGTCAGCGGGCTCGGGCGCGCCCGCGGCGGCCTGCTTCTCGAACCGCTCGACCCGCACGCCGACCGGCGGGTGCGAGTCGAAGGCCGAGGTGCGGCGCTCGGCCAGCACCTGGTCGACGTTCGCGCCGAACGCCTCGCGGCGGGCGTCGAGCAGGGCGCGGACGCCGGTCGTCAGCGGCGGCCGGCCGTGGGCGCCGTCCTGCACCACCCCGGCGTACTCGTCGGCCAGCACGGTCCAGGCGGCGTCGGCGGCCACCACCGCGCGCAGCGCGCTCGCCGCGGTGGCGGGGCCGGCGACGCGGGCGGAGTAGGCGTCGGCCTCGTGCTCCTGGTCGCGGTTCGACGCGGCGGCGACGGCGAGGTAGACGTAGGCGAGCAGCCGCACCAGCCAGCCGACGAGCCCACCCGTCCCCTGCGCCATCGCGACGACGAAGTCGCGACCCTTGTACGTGAGGGCGGCGAGCCGGGTGTGCCCGGCGCCGTAGTGGCCGAGCTCGTGCGCGAGCACCGAGCGCAGCTCGCCCCGGGTGAGGACGGCGAGCAGCGGCAGGCCCACGAGCAGCTCGCGCCGACCGCCGACCTCGTGCACCGCGGCGTTGACCGTGCCGTCGACGACGACCCGGCTCGGCGCCGCGGTCTGCAGGCCGGCCGCGAGCTCGCGCACCTCCTGCCACAGCCGCGGGTGCTCGTGCTCGTCGAGGCGCAGCCCCTCGAACGGCTGCGGGCGGCCCTTCCACACCGAGCGCAGGGCGGCGACCAGGCCGATCACGAGTACCAGGCCCAGCCAGAACAGCACCTGCACGCCGATGCCGAACAGCTCGTTCCGGAAGGCCAGCAGCGCCAGCACCACCACCCCGACGAGCAGCCCGAGCACGGCGACGGGGAACAGCCCCAGCACCACGAGCGCGAGCACCGCGCGCACCTTCGCCACAGCGTCCTCCGTGCGACCGGCGCGACCGGCTCGCCGGCGCGCGTCCTCCCCCTGACGTCGGCCAGTGTCCCGCACGCCGCGTCGGTCCGGTGGGCGATCCGACCCGGGGGCGGTGGACGCGCCCGCACGCCCACTCCGCGCAGCCGGTGGTCACCCCGCGCACGTCGCACCCTGTGCGACGTGGCGATCGGGTGCGCGGAGTGCTGCGCCCGCCTAGCGGACGCTCGCCCGCGGGCTGTACTTCGGGACGCGGAACGACACCTTCGTCCCGGCGCCCGGCGCGGTCTCGACGACCAGGCCCGCGTCGTCGCCGAACACCTGGCGCAGCCGCGAGTCGACGTTGCCGAGGCCCACCGAGTCGGCCTCGGACTCGCCCGCCAGCACGCGGCGCACGTCCTCGGGGTCCGAGCCCACCCCGTCGTCCTCGACGCTGATCAGCGCCTCGGTACCGACGTCCTCGGCGACGAGCGTGACGTGGCCGACACCCTCGCGACCCTCGAGGCCGTGCCGCACCGCGTTCTCGACCAGCGGCTGCACCGACAGGAAGGGGATCGCCACCTGCAGCACCTCCGGCGCGACCCGCAGCCGCACGTCGAGCCGCTCTCCGAACCGGGCCTTCTCGAGCACGAGGTAGCGCTCGACGTTGCTGAGCTCGTCCGCGAGCGAGGTGAACTCGCCGCCGCGCCGGAACGCGTACCGGGTGAAGTCGGCGAACTCCAGCAGCAGGTCGCGGGCGCGGTCGGGGTCGGTGCGCACGAACGAGGCGATCGCGTTCAGCGAGTTGTAGACGAAGTGCGGGCTGATCTGGGCGCGCAGCGCCCGCAGCTCGGCCTCGATCGCGCGGGTGCGCGAGCGGTCGAGCTCGGCCAGCTCGAGGTTCGCCGACACCCAGTTCGCGACCTCCTCGGCCGCGCGCACCAGCCCGGCGGCGGGACGCTCGCCGTACGCCGCCAGGGCCCCGACCACGCGCCCGTCGGCCACCAGCGGGACGACGACCGCGTGCTGCACCGGGCAGGTCGGCTCGGTGCAGGCCACCTGCGCGGGCGACAGGACGACCGCCCGTCCGCCCTGCATCACCTCGGCGGCGTGGTCGGCCGCGGCGTAGGCGTGGTGGGCGGCGCCGGTGCCCTCCCACGAGAGCAGCCGCCCGCCCGCGGTCAGCGCCACGGCCGGCGTCCCGAGCAGCGCCCGCAGGTGCCGGGC
>NZ_BAAHAF010000153.1:0-4184 GCF_054777815.1 Angustibacter speluncae
AGCCGCGGCAGTGGGCGCGTGGACGGCAGCTGCTCGGGCGGGCCGGCCGGCGCCGGGGCGGGCACCGTGGGCCTCACCGGCACCGGCGCGTCCGCGTACCCCACCTGCGGCGGCGCGGGCGCCACCACGGCGGCGCCGGACGGCGCGGTGACGTCCTGCCGGTGGCCGAGCTGCTCCAGCGCAGGTGGCACCTGCCACCGCGTCGCGAGGGTCTGCACGAACTGCAGCGGCTCGGCGGCGGTGCTGGCGTCGGCGAGCGAGACCGCCTGCAGCGCAGGCAGGTCGCGCCACTCCCTGGCGGGACGACGGGGACTCTCTGGCGCCAAGGCGCTCGCGGCCGCGTCGTCGGCCGGCTCCTGCGCGCGACGCTGCCAGGGCCAGCGCACGGCTCACTCCTCCTCGGCGCGCTGCACGATCGCGCCGATCTCGCGCACGAAGCGCTGCCGGGTCGGGTGGTCGAGGTCGAGGATCTCCTGCAGCGACCAGTGGAAGTGGTAGGCGACGTACGCGATCTCCTCGTGCAGGCGGTCGCTCGCGTACGTCACGATCCCCCCGGGCGGCCCCCGGCGAGGTCGACCTCGAACCCGTGCTCGCACGCCGGGCAGCGCACCGCCGCGCGGGTGCCGCCCTCGGAGTTGATCCGCCGGTAGTGCTCCTGCAGGAACGCCAGGTCGGTGGCGAACATCCCCTCGACCGTGCCGACGTTCACGTCGGTCAGCGTGCCCAACGAGGTGAGCACGCGGCTCAGCAGGATGACGGTGAGGTAGGCCTCGTTGTCGCGGACCCGCGGGTCGCGCAGCGGGGCGATCTCGTCCCGCGCGGTGGCCAGGCGCATCGTCCCCTCCCGGTGCACCTGGCCGGACGCGTCCACGTACCCGCGGGGCAGCGTGAACGGGAACTCGGTGACCAGCCCGTCGAGCGCCGACCCCGCCACGGCGACGGACATCAGCCCACCTCGAGCTTCTCGTGGGTGATCGTCACCGTCTCGAGGAGCACCGTGTCGACCGCCGACTGCAGCTTGCCGAGCTCGACCTTGCAGGGCCAGCCGGCCTGGAAGTTGAACCGGCTGAGCTCGCCGTGGGCGAAGTCGAACAGCACGACCGAGCCGTTCTTGCGGGCGTCGGCGATGTTGCCCTGCTGGACCTTCTTGATCCAGTCCCAGAAGGCGTCGTCGGCGACCTTGCCGCGCGAGAGCACGAGGTTCTCGTACTTGACCGAGCCGGGGAGCTTCTTCAGCGTCGGCTGCGCGCCGAGGCCGTTGGAGCGGTGCTCGATGACGCCGACGGAGATGCTCAGGCCGTCGACCTCCTTGAACTGGGCGATGGTGATGCCCTCGACCTCCACGTGGAAGGCGTAGGTGGCGATCGGGTCGATGATGGTCATGGCGTTCTCCTCACTCGCTCACGGCGGACGTGCCGCTGGGCAGCTGGGCGAGGCGGAAGACGACGAACTCCGCCGGCTTCACGGGCGCGATGCCGATCTCGCACACCACCTGACCGGACTCGATCACCTCGCTGGGGTTGGTCTCGTCGTCGCACTTCACGTAGTACGCCTGGTCGGGCGTGGCGCCGAACAGCGCGCCCTGCTGCCAGCACAGGTAGAGGAACGCGCTGATGGTGCGCTTCACCCGTCCCCACAGGTCCTGGTCGTTGGGCTCGAACGTGACCCAGCCCGTCCCGGCGAGGATGGAGCCCTCCACGTAGTTGAACAGGCGGCGGACGTTGACGTAGCGCCACGCCGGGTCGCTCGACAGGGTGCGGGCGCCCCAGACCCTGATGCCGCGGCCCGGGAACGAGCGGATGCAGTTGACGCCGACCGGGTTCAGCAGGTCGTGCTCGAACCGGGTGATGTTGGTCGCGACGTCGATGGCGCCGCGCACGATCTCGTTCGCCGGGGCCTTGTGGACACCGCGCTCGGCGTCGTTGCGCGCCCACACGCCCGCCATGTGGCCGGACGGCGGCACCATCGTCGTCGACCCGGTGACCGGGTCGAGCACCTTGGCCCACGGCCAGTACAGCGCGGCGAACTTCGAGTCGTACCCGGCCTCGTCGACGCGCCAGTCGCGCACGGCCTGGGCGTCCAGACCGGGCGGGGTGTCGAGGATGGCCATCCGGTCGCCCATCAGCTCGCAGTGGCTGATCAGCGCGGTCTGGATCCCCTTGACCTGGTCGCGGTCGAGGTTGCCGCGCTCGTACTCCGACATCAGGTCGGGGACGCAGACCATCGTCACGGTGTCGATCGCCTCGAGTCCGGCGAAGCCGGTGCGGTCGCGGGAGTCACCGACGTACTGGTCGGGCGCGACCGAGACCGGTTGCGCCGCAGGGCTCGCGGCCAGGACGACCTGTCCGGTCGCCGGGCGCTCGATCGCGGCGCCGCGGCGTTCCTCGCGCTCGACGAGCCGCACCAGCTGCGACTGCTCGTTCACCACGGTCACCACGTTGTGCCGCTGCCGGCGGCTCGTGGTCAGGCCGTCGAAGGTCTCGTGCCGGTCGCCCTGGCGCACCTCGAGGCGGAAGGTGTCGGCCGCGCCGTCCTCGGGGTGGTGCACCTCGACGGTCGTGCCGGCCCCGGCGTCACCGGGCAGCAGCGACTCGACGGTGTACGCCTCGAGCGGCGTGTCGCCGCCGCTGGCGAGGGCCGCGCGCGCCGGAGCCGGGGCGGCGTCGACGACGTCCTGCCCGACCCGCACGACGTACGCGACGCCGCCACCGTTGTTGAAGTACGCGTACACGGCGTGCGCGAGGTAGCACCCGGCGGTGAAACCGCCGAAGGTGTTGGTGAACTGGGTCCAGTTCGTGACGAGCGTCGGCGTGTGGAGCGGGCCGTCGGCGGCCAGGCCCACGAACGCGGCGACGGCCGTGCCGACCCCGCTCAGGGGACGGCTGCTCGGCTCGAGCTCCTCGACGTAGACGCCGGGAGACAGGTACTGGGGCATGGTGCGCCTCTCTCGGTGCGGTGCGGGTGGGTGCTGCTGGTGGTCAGAGCGGCGAGGTGCCGCCGTGATGCACTCCGCGGCGACGGATCTGCCGGGACGGTGCTGCCGGTGTGGACCACCCCTCCCCGCGGCGCGGTGCGCGCACGGGGAGGGGTGGGTCACCACCCGCACAGGTGGGTCGGTGGGCGAGGGCGGCGGCTCAGGAGCCGTCGGCGCCCTCGGCGTCCTGGCCGTCGTGCTCGGCACGGGCGTCGCGCAGGCCGTCGCCGAAGGCGGACCCCAGCCGGCCGACGAACGAGACCGCGCGGGTGGCCTGCTCGACCACCTCGTCGGCGGTCCGCTCGAGGACGCCGTCGGCCTCGTGGCCGGTCGCGGGCGCCACGGTGGCGCGCACGTCGGCCATCAGAACATCTCCGCGAGCGCGTCGTAGCCGTCGCTGAGGGCGTCGTAGACCTCACCGCCGGCGTCGGTGACCGAGTCGTACACGTCGCCGGCCGCGTCGTACACGGCCTCGCCGGCGTCGTAGACCGCCTCGCCCGCGTCCCAGACCGCCTCGCCGGCGTCGGAGACCGAGTCGTAGATCTCGCCGCCCGCCTCGCTGACGGCGTCGTAGACACCACCTGCGGTGTCGGTGAACACGTCCGCGACACCGCCCGCGAGCTCGGCCGCGTCGTCGTAGACCTCGCCGGCGTACTCGACCGCGTCGTAGGCGGCGTCGCCGATCGACTCGCCGACGTACTGCAGGCCGTCCTCGAGCATCTCGCGGGTGTCGAGGCCGGTGTCGCCCTCGAACCGGTCGACCAGGTGGCTGAAGCCGCCGTCGGTGATCGCGTCGAGCGCCGAGCTGCTGGCGTCGAGGTAGCGCTCGGCGGCGGTGTCGAAGTCGCCGCTCAGCAGCGCCCCGGTGGCGAAGCCCGTGTCGTACAGGGCGTCGATGGCCTCCTCGCCGATCGAGCCGAACTCCTCGTCGGACATGGTGTCCCCTCTCGTGGTGGCCGGTCGGTCGACCGGATCTGCCTGGGAAGAGCCGGGTCTCGCGCCGGCAGATACCACGGCGACGGGCGCTGCCCCGACGGGCACCGACCCCGTCGGCACAACGCGCCCGTCGTCGCGCATCCGTCGGGACGGTCGTGCCGAGCGTGAGGCGTTGTGCGGACGCTCAGTCGGCCGGCGCGGCGGGTGGGTCGGCGGGTGGCGCGGCAGGCGGGGCGGCAGGCGGGGGCGCGGCGGCCGCGGGTGGCCCGCCGGC
>NZ_BAAHAF010000154.1:0-13121 GCF_054777815.1 Angustibacter speluncae
GCTGGCCGAGCGGGTCGCCGCCGCCGGTGAGCGACTCACCCGCGTGGGCACCCGCCACGACGACCTCGACGCCCGGCTCGCCGACGCCCGCGGCGACGAGGCGTCGGTCGCCGCGCGCGTCGACCGGCTGACGCGGCTCGTCGGGCCGATCGAGCACGCCCTGACCCTGCTGCGAGCCCTGCCGGCGGTCGCGCAGGTCGTGGCCGACGCCCGCGCCGACGCCGAGGACGCCTGCGCCGAGGCGGGTTTCGCCGACCTCGCCGCCGCAGCGGCCGCGACGCTCGAGCCGGCGTCCCGGGTCGCCGCGCAGGAGCGGGTGGAACGCCACGACCGCGAGACCGCCGACGTCGAGCACCAGGTCGCCGACGACCACCTCGCGCTCGCGGCGGGCGCCGACCTCGACGGGCTCGAGCGCGCACTGGCCGGCCGGGCCGCCGAGCACGCGGCGACGCGGGAGCGGGCCGCGGCGGCCGAGGCCGCCGTGCGCACCACCAGCGCGCGGCTGACGCTGCTCGAGGGCGTCGTCGTCGCGCTGCACGCCCTGGCCGACGAGGTCGCCGCGCAGGAGCGCACCCTGACCGCGCTGTCGGCCCGGGCGCAGGTGGTCGAGGAGCTCGCGGGCTGCGTCCTCGGCACCTCTGCCGACAACGCCCTGCGGATGCGCCTGTCGGCCTACGTGCTGGCGGCGCGGCTCGAGCAGGTCGCCGCCGCGGCGTCCGCACGGCTCCAGGCCACCACCGCCGGACGCTACGAGCTGCGGCACTGCGACGCCCGCGGCAAGGGAGGCGGGCGGTCCGGGCTCGGCCTCGTCGTCGTCGACCACTGGACCGGGCAGGAGCGCGAGACCGCGAGCCTGTCCGGCGGCGAGTCGTTCCTCGCCTCGCTCGCGCTCGCGCTCGGTCTCGCCGACGTCGTCCAGGCCGAGTCGGGCGGTCTCGCGATCGAGACCCTCTTCGTCGACGAGGGTTTCGGCAGCCTCGACGACGACACCCTCGAGCTGGTCGTCGCCTCCCTCGACGGCCTGCGCGAGGGCGGGCGCGCCGTCGGCGTCGTGTCCCACCTGCCCGAGCTGCGCACCCGCATCCCCACCCAGCTGCAGGTGGTGCGGGGCGAGCAGGGCTCCACGGTGCGCCCCGTGCACCGCGCCGGCTGACCAATCCGCCGGGCGGCAGGCGCCGAAGACCTGTCGAGCGCGGCGGACGCCGCGCCTGGTCGAGGCACCGACGGGAGGGACGTGGGACAGTGGCAGACGTGGTCCCCTTCTCCCGCAACCGCGGTGCGTCGCCCGCCGGCGACCCCGCACCGCCGACGCCGTCTCCCGACGAGGTGCTCGTCGACCTGATGCGCAAGGTCGCCCACGGCGACGAGGACGCCTTCGCCCGGGTGTACGACGCGCTCTCGCCGTCGGTGTACGGCCTCGTGCTGCGGGTGCTGCGCGACCCGGCACAGTCGCAGGAGGTCGCCCAGGAGGTCATGGTCGAGCTCTGGCGCCAGGCCACCCGCTTCGACCCGACGCGCGGCAGCGTCAAGGGCTACGTCATGACGATGGCGCACCGGCGCGCCGTCGACCGCGTCCGGTCGGCCCAGTCGTCCACCGACCGCGAGCTGCGGGTGGGCCAGGCCAGCCAGGACCGCGAGTTCGACCAGGTGGCAGAGGCGGTCGAGCACCGGCTCGAGGTGCAGCAGGTGCGCCGGGCGCTGCGCGTGCTGACCGAGCTGCAGCGCGAGGCGGTGCAGCTCGCCTACTACGGCGGTTACACGCACCGGGAGGTGTCGGAGCTGCTCGGGGTGCCGCTCGGCACCGTGAAGACCCGGCTGCGGGACGGACTCATCAGACTTCGGGACGAGATGGGGGTGACGGCATGAGCGAGGAGCAGGACCTGCACATGCTCACCGGTGCCTACGCGCTCGGCGCGGTCGACGACCTCGAGGCCGCCCGGATGCGCGAGATGCTGCGCACCTCCCCGGAGGCCTCCGCCGAGGTGCGTTCGTTCACCGAGACGGCCGCCCTGCTCGGCTCGGCCGAGGCGGTCGAGCCGCCCGCCGCGATGCGCGCCTCGGTCCTGGCCGCCGTCCGCGAGACCCGCCAGGTGCCGCCCGTCGTGGTACCCGCCGCACGGCGCCGTGCCGCGCGGTCGGCCCGCTGGCTGTCGGTCGCCGCGGCCGGTCTGCTCGTGCTCACCCTCGGCACCGGCGTCGCCGCCTGGCAGTTCCGCGAGGACGCCTCGCAGGTCACCGCCGCCAACGAGGCGATGACCGACGTGCTCACCGACCCCGGACGCCAGGTGCTCGACGCCGACCTCGCCGGTGGCCACGCGACCATGGTCGTCTCCGGCGACCGGGTCGTGCTGCTCGGCGCCGACGTGGCCGCGCCCCCGGAGGGCAAGGGCTACCAGCTCTGGATGATCCCCGACGGCGAGGACGCCGCGCCGATCCCGGCCGGCATGCTCAGTGCCACCGGCGACGGCGGCTACTGGGGCGAGACCACGGGCTACCAGCCCGGCCAGGCGCTGGCGGTCACCGTCGAGCCCGAGGCCGGCTCCCAGGCCCCCACGTCCGACCCGCTCTTCGTCGCCTCCGCCTGACCGTCCGTCGTCCGGGTCCGGTTCGTCCGGCGCGTCCGGGTGCCGCGGGGCTTTCTCGACTGACTTCGTCTGACGTCTTCGAAACCCCCGCGGCCCCCGTCCACGCCTCGGTGTTGTCCCCGGCACCGCACACTCCCCGGGCGGCGACGCCGCCGACCAGGTCACCGGTGCGCCCGGCTCACGACCCCGTCCACGCCGAGGACCCGGTGGGGTCGACACACCACCACCTGTGACCGAGGCGGGGGTTCTCGGGCTCTCCCGCCTCGTGGTCGCCGGCGACGGGTTGCGGAGGGGTGGGGTGCCGACAGCACGCCGAGGGGAGCCGCGGTGGCCGGGCCGTTCGTGAAGGCGTCAGACGAAGTCAGCCGAACGGACGGTCCGGCCGCCGGGGCGAGCCGGACCGGACGAGACGAGCGAGCACCTCACCGCTCGGCCAGCTCCTCGACGGGCGGGCAGGAGCACACCAGGTTGCGGTCGCCGTACGCACCGTCGATGCGGCGCACCGGCGGCCAGTACTTGCCGACGGGGTCGGTGGCGCCGGGGTAGACGGCCTCGGCGCGGGTGTAGGGGTGGTCCCAGTCGGCGACGAGGGTGGCGGCGGTGTGGGGGGCGTTCCGCAGCGGCGAGGTGGTGGCGTCCCACTCCCCCGAGGCGACCCGGTCGATCTCGCCCTTGATGGCGATCATCGCGTCGCAGAACCGGTCGAGCTCGCCGAGGTCCTCGGACTCGGTCGGCTCGACCATCAGGGTGCCGGCGACGGGGAACGACATGGTCGGGGCGTGGAAGCCGAAGTCGATCAGCCGCTTGGCGACGTCGTCGACGGTGACGCCGGTGGCCTTGGTGATCGGCCGCAGGTCGAGGATGCACTCGTGGGCGACGAGCCCGCCCGGGCCGGTGTAGAGCACCGGGAAGTGCTCGCCGAGCCGGGCGGCGACGTAGTTCGCCGACAGCACCGCGACCTGGGTGGCGCGCCTGAGACCGTCCGGACCCATCATCGCGATGTAGGCCCACGAGATCGGCAGGATGCCGGCGGAGCCGTAGGGCGCGGCCGACACCGGGCCGACGGGCGCGTCCGTGGCGAAGGTGTCGACCGAGGGCAGGAACGGGGCGAGGTGCTCGCGCACCGCGACCGGTCCGACGCCGGGGCCGCCGCCGCCGTGCGGGATGCAGAACGTCTTGTGCAGGTTGAGGTGCGAGACGTCCGCGCCGAACTTCCCCGGCTTGGCGAGCCCGACGAGGGCGTTCAGGTTGGCGCCGTCGACGTACACCTGGCCGCCGGCGTCGTGCACGAGCGCGCAGACGTCGGCGATCGACTCCTCGAACACCCCGTGGGTGGACGGGTAGGTGACCATGATCGCGGCGAGGCTGTCGCGGTGCTGCTCGACCTTGGCCTTGAGGTCGGTGGTGTCGACGTTGCCGAACCCGTCGGTCTGCACAGCGACGACGCGCAGGCCGGCCATCACCGCGGACGCAGCGTTGGTGCCGTGCGCCGACACCGGGATCAGGCAGACGTCGCGCGACTCGTCGCCGTTCGCGCGGTGGTAGGCGCGGATCGCGAGCAGCCCCGCGAGCTCGCCCTGGGAGCCGGCGTTGGGCTGCAGCGAGACCGCGTCGTAGCCGGTGATCTCAACCAGCCGCGCCTCGAGGTCGGCCACCAGCGCGCGGGAGCCGGCGGTGTCGGACTCCGGCGCGAACGGGTGCAGGTCGCTGAACGCGGGCCAGGTGACCGCCTGCATCTCGGCGGTGGCGTTCAGCTTCATCGTGCACGAGCCGAGCGGGATCATGCCGCGGTCGAGCGCGTAGTCCTTGTCGGCGAGGCGCTTGAGGTAGCGCAGCATCGCGGTCTCGGACTGGTGCGCGGAGAAGACGGGGTGGGTCAGGTAGTCGGAGGTGCGGGCCAGGTCGGCCAGGACGTCGCCGGTGAACCCGGCCGACGCCTCGGACGAGCGGCCGGTGACCACGGCCGCGACGGCGCGGACGTCGGCCTCGGTCGTGGTCTCGTCGCACGAGACCGAGAGGTGGTCGGCGTCGACGAGGCGCAGCAGGTAGCCCGCCTCGTGGGCGGCGTCGACCAGGTCGCGGGCGCGGCCCGGCACCCGCACCAGCAGGGTGTCGAAGAACCGCTGGTGCACGACCTCGACGCCGGCGCCGGCCAGCAGGCCGTTCAGCTCGCCCGCCCGCTCGTGCACGCGCTCGGCGATCGCCCGCAGCCCCGACGGCCCGTGGTAGACGGCGTACATCGACGCCATCACGGCGAGCAGCACCTGCGCGGTGCAGATGTTCGACGTCGCCTTCTCGCGGCGGATGTGCTGCTCGCGGGTCTGCAGGGCCAGCCGGTAGGCCGGCGCGCCGTCGGCGTCGACCGAGACGCCGACCAGACGGCCGGGCAGCGACCGCTCGAGACCGGCACGCACCGCCATGTAGCCGGCGTGCGGGCCGCCGAAGCCCATCGGGACGCCGAACCGCTGCGAGGTGCCGACCGCGACGTCGGCGCCCATCTCGCCCGGGGCGCGCAGCAGCGTGAGCGCCAGCAGGTCGGCGGCGACCGTCACCAGCGCGTCGCGGGCGTGCGCGGCCTCGGCGACCGGTGCGAGGTCGCGCACCACGCCGGTCGCGCCCGGGTACTGGAGCAGGACGCCGAACAGCTCGGCGTCCGGCAGGCCGGTCGAGGTGTCGTGCACGACGACGCCGAGACCGAGCGCCTCCATCCGGGTGCGGACGACGGCGAGCGTCTGCGGCAGCACCTCGGTGTCGACGACGAGCACCGCCTCGTCCGAGGGCTTGCGGGCGGCGCGACGCATCAGCGTCGCGGCCTCGGCGGCGGCGGTCGCCTCGTCCAGCATCGAGGCGTTCGCGGTGGCCATGCCGGTGAGGTCGCTCACCGCCGTCTGGAAGTTCAGCAGCGCCTCGAGCCGGCCCTGGCTGATCTCGGGCTGGTACGGGGTGTACGCGGTGTACCAGGACGGGTTCTCGAGCACGTTGCGCTGGATCACGCCGGGCACGTGGGTGCCGAAGTAGCCCAGGCCGATCATCGAGCGGCGGACCGTGTTCGCGTCGGCCATCTGGCGCAGCTGGGCCAGCACCTCGGGCTCGCTGACCGCCTCGGGCAGCTCGAGCCGCTGCGTCCACGCGATCGAGCGCGGGACGGCCACCTCGGTGAGGGCGTCGAGCGAGTCGTACCCGACCCGCTCGAGCATGTGGGCGACCTCGCCCTCGCCCGGGCCGATGTGGCGGGCGGCGAAGTCGTGCGCGAGGTGGGCGTGCTCGACGTGCGGCGTGGACGGCGTCATGCGGTGGAGGCTCCCTGCGTCGGCCCCGCGGGTGCGCGGGACGAACCGGCCTCCCCCTCTGTCACCGACCTGCGGCTCCAGAGCTGCCTGTCCCGTGCGGTCCTGGCGCCTGAGAGGTTCCGGGGAGTTTGCCCCTTCGGCGCCCCGACCCACCCAGCGTGCAGGGGCGGCGGGGACTCTCCCGCACGGTGTCGAACGGCACCGTCGAGACTACCCCAGCACGCGCCGGGGTCCGGTCAGGCGGCTCAGCCGGTGGCGCGCGCCGCGCGACGGGCGGACAGCTCGTCGTCGGCCGCGGGGGCCTCGGCGCCGTCGGCGCGCTCGCTTGGCAGCTCGGCCAGGGTGCCCTCGACCTCGCGCCAGACGCGGCCGACCGCGATGCCGAACACGCCCTGCCCGCCCTGGACCAGGTCGATGACCTCGTCGGCCGAGGTGCACTCGTAGACGCTGGCGCCGTCGCTCATCAGCGTGATCTGGGCGAGGTCCTCGACGCCGCGCTCGCGCAGCGCGGTCACCGCGATGCGGATCTGCTGCAGCGAGACGCCGGTGTCGAGCAGCCGCTTGACGACCTTGAGCACGAGGATGTCGCGGAAGCTGTACAGCCGCTGCGAGCCGGAGCCGCTGGCGCCGCGGACCTGGGGCTCGACGAGCCCCGTGCGCGCCCAGTAGTCGAGCTGGCGGTAGGTGATGCCCGCGGCACGGCACGCGGTGGGACCGCGGTAGCCCATGTCCTCGTCGAGCACCGGCAGGTCCTCGGTGAACAGCAGGCCCTGCGCCGCGGTGGGCACCGGGCGCGTCGAGTCCGTGGCGTCCTGAGTGCCGCTCACGCCGAACCTCCAGGTCAGTGGTCCCCCGGGGTCGTGAGGCCGGCACTTGCAGCGCTGGAACTACACGGGGGACGTTCGCTGTCGACGGTACGGCCGGCAGGGGGTCCGGTCAACGAGCGCGCCCCGCCCGACGCGGCGTGTCGCGCACCGTGACCAACTCTTGACCTCAGGTCGAGGGTTGACCCCCGGACCCGGGCGGCCCGCTCTCCGGGTCGGGCGGCGTCCCGAGGCCCGTGCCCGGCTCGCCGCCGGGCTCGAAGTCCTCCGCGCTCACCTGGTCGAGGAACTCGCGGAACCGCTCGACCTCGTCCTCGTCCTCGTCGGGGACGGGCACGCTGCCGGCCTCGAGCACCGCCTCGGCGCCCAGGATGGGGCAGCCGACGCGCAGCGCCAGGGCGATCGCGTCGGACGAGCGCGACCCGACGGTCACGCCGCCGGAGAACGCCAGCTCGGCGTAGTAGACGTTCTCCTTCATGTCGACGATGCGCACCTGCTCGAGGGTGTAGCCCAGGGCGGTGACGACCTCGCCGAGCAGGTCGTGGGTCAGCGGCCGCGGCGGCACGACACCCTGCTGGGCCATCGCGATCGCGCTCGCCTCGGCCGAGCCGATCCAGATCGGCAGGTAGCGCTCGCCGTCCTTCTCCCGCAGCAGCACGATCGGCGTCCGCGACGGCATCTCGACCCGGACCCCGACGACCTCCAGCTCCAGCACGAGACCAACCTAACCCTCCTCCGTCTGCGTGCGCTCGCTCGCTGGCGCTCGCTCGGTCGTGGTCGAGTCGGATCCGCCGAGGGACGCGACTCAGATCTGGTCGAGTGCTGCGCGCACCAGGGTGGAGTGCAGCCGGAGACAGAGCGCGCTGACCTCGCGGGCGACCTCCTCGGCGCGGGCGTGGGAGCCGGTGCCGCGGTGGTGGCGCAGGGGCGAGGTGACCTGCTCGACCAGGCCGACCTCGCGGTCGGCGGCGGTGCGGAAGGCGCGCAGGTGGCGCGGCTCGATGCCGTACCCGGCGAGCTCGCCCGCCGTCCGGGCCACCTCGAGGTCGTCGGCGTCGTAGTAGCCGGAGTCGCCGAGGGCGACCAGGCCGTACGTCTCCAGGCTCTCCAGCAGCGCGGGCTCGATGCCGGCGGCCTGCAGCAGCTCCTCGCGGCGCAGCCGGGCGCGGGTCGGCGGCGCCAGGCCGTCGACCTCGCCGTCGGCGGGCGGCAGCAGCCGGGCCGGGCGCGGCGACCCACCGGGCAGCTCGGGCGCCACGCCGCGGTCGAGCTGGTCGAGGTACTCGCCGATCTTCTTCAGCGGCCAGTAGTGGTCGCGCTGCAGCTCGAGCACCAGCCGGAGCCGGGCGACGTCGGTCGGCGAGAACTTGCGGTAGCCGGCGGCGGTGCGCTCGGGCTCGACCAGGCCGCGGTCCTCCAGGAAGCGCAGCTTGGAGTGCGTGAGGTCGCTGAACTCCGGCTGCAGCTCGGCCAGCACCTCGCCGATGCTGAGCAGCCGGCGGGCGCGCGTCGAGCGCTGGACGGCGCCGCTCACCGCCCGGTCCCGTCCGTCCGGGACCGCTGCAGGCAGCCGGTCACCGCGCGGCGCCCTCGCCCTCGGCCGGCTCGTGGTGCGGGTGGAAGACCAGGCGGAACTTGCCGATCTGCACCTCGTCGCCCGGCTGCAGCACGGCGTCGTCGACCCGCTCGCGGTTGACGTAGGTGCCGTTCAGGCTGCCGACGTCGCGGACGCGGAACCGGTCGCCCTCGCGCAGGAACTCCGCGTGCCGGCGCGAGACCGTGACGTCGTCGAGGAAGATCTCGCTGTCGGTCTGGCGGCCGGCGGTCACCCGGTCGGCGTCGAGGAGGAAGCGCGAGCCGGACACCGGGCCGCGCTGGACGATCAGCAGCGCCGACGCGGGCGGCAGCGCCCCGATCGCGGCGCGCTCCTCGGTGCTGAGACCTCCGGCGTCCGGGTCGACCTCGGACCCGACGGCCGACAGCGTCATCGTGGAGTCGGGGTTGCGCACCTGCTCCCGACCGTCGCGGTCACCCTGCTCGCTCATCCGCCGACCTCCTTCCGTCGTCGCCACCGGGGCGGTCCACCCGTCCCGGGCGGTCACCGGGGCCCCACCCTAACCCTCGACGCGAGAGTGAGACCACGGGTTCCCGGCGGCCCGGGCGACGGGGTCAGCCGACCTGGTCGGCGTAGCCGTCGGCGTCGAGCAGCGCGTCGACCGACGACGGGTCGTCGAGGCGCACCTCGAACATCCAGCCCTCGCCGTAGGGGTCAGTGTTCACCAGCTCGGGGCTCGCCTCGAGCGCCTCGTTGCGGGCCGTGACCGAACCGGCGAGCGGCGCGTAGACCTCGCTCACGCTCTTGGTCGACTCGACCTCGCCGCAGGACTCGCCGGCGGTCACGTCGGTGCCGGTGTCGGGCAGCTGCACGAACACGATGTCGCCGAGCGCGTCCTGCGCGTAGGACGTGATGCCGATGCGCACCACCGCCGGGTCGTCCGTCGTCTGCACCCACTCGTGCTCGGGGGTGTACTTCAGGTGGGCGGGGTACTCGAAGTCGGCCAAGGGGTGTCCTTCCGGGCGCGGGGGTCGCTCGCGCGCTGGATCGTCAGGGGGTTGCGGTCGGCTCGGCGGGGCGAGCGTACTGAGGCGTCTGCGGCGTCCGCAACGCGTCGACGACGACCTGGTCGCGCTGGGTCGTGCGCACCTTCGCGTCGCGCGAGGTGACCGAGTCGACCACCCCGCCGGGGATCTCCATCGCCGTCTCGAGCGTGGGCGGGTCGCCGATGACGAGCAGCTCGTAGGGAGGCTCGATCAGGGTGCCGTCGACCTCGATGCCCTCGGCGGTGTCGACGAACGCGGTCGAGGCGACCACCCGCACTCCCCCGACCTGCATGGCCTCGGCGCCGGAGTCGCGCAGCTCCTGCACGGCGTCGAGCAGGTCGGACGCCGACAGCCGGCGGTCCGGGTCGGTGAGCACCACCGAGATGCCGGGCCCCTCAGCCGCGGCCGTGCCCGCGAGGATGCCCAGCGCGTCGACCTGGCGCCGGGCCGCCTCCTGCGCGGCCGCCCGCGCCGACGTCCCCGACTCGAGCTCGGCCCGGACGCGGGACAGCTCGGCCTCCTCGGCGTCCAGCCGGTCGTTGCGCTCGCCGAGGTCGTCGAGGATGCGGACCAGGTCGGAGTCGCGCAGCGACCCGAGGTCGGCCTCCTGGGTCTGGCGGACCTGCACGACCAGGGCGAACCCGAGGACGGCGCACAGCAGCCCGGCGAGCACCTCGCCCCGCGAGCCCCGCGGCACCAGCGAGCGCAGGAGCCGGCGACGCGGCTCGACCGCGTCCGGACCGGGCTCGGCCTGCTCCGGACCCGCCGAGTGCCGGCCGTGCCCGCTCACGCGCTCACGCCTTGAACACGTGCCGCCGGATGGCGGCGGCGTTGGAGAAGATCCGGATGCCGAGGACGACGACCACGCCGGTCGACAGCTGCGAGCCGACGCCGAGCTGGTCGCCGAGGTAGACCACCAGCGCGGCGACCACGACGTTGCTGAGGAACGACACCACGAAGACGCGGTCGTCGAAGATGCCGTCGAGCACCGCCCGCAGACCGCCGAAGACGGCGTCGAGCGCGGCGACGACGGCGATCGGCAGGTACGGCTGCAGCTCCGGCGGCACCGTCGGCTGCAGGACCAGCCCGAGCACGATGCCGATCACCAGCCCGAGCGCTGCGATCACGGGTCCTCCTCCTCGGTGACGGGTGCGGCGTACCGCAGCCCCAGGCGCCCGGCCGCGGGCAGCGTCAGCTCGTCGGCGCCCCGCACCGTGACCTGGATGCCGTGGTTCTGCTCCAGCGAGGAAAGGTAGCGACCGGCCGCGGAGGTGGCGAAGGCGGTCTGCAGCCGGGCCGGGTCGCCGATCGCCTGCACCTCGTAGGGCGGCGCCAGCGGACGCAGGTCGACCAGGATCGCCTCCCCCGCCCCGCGGATGGCCGACGTCGCGGTCAGCCGCTGGCCGTTGACCGAGATCGCCTCGGCCCCGGCGGCCCACAGCCCGTTGGTCACCTGCTGCAGGTCGACGTCGTACACGCGCCCGAGGTCGATCTCCTGCTGCGGCCGGGTGTCGCCGGGCGGCGGGTTCTTGTACTGCAGCGAGTTGTCGAGGGTGTAGACGGCGCCGGGACCGGTGACCGAGCGCGCCCCCGTCACGGCCTCCAGGGTCGCGACCTGCTCGAGCAGGTCGTCGTCGGCGCCGGCCAGCCGCGCGTCGCGCAGCGCAGCGACCTCGTCGGTGAGGGCGACGATCGCCTCCTCGCGGGACGCCACCTCGTCGGTGCGGGCGGTCACCTGCTCGCGCAGCTCGGCGCCGGTGTCGTCGGCCCCGGGGGCGCGCAGCTGGACGACGCCGGTGACCAGCACCAGGCCGGCGACCAGCGAGAGCGCCACGGTGAGCGGCACCCGGCGACGGCGCCGCACCACCGGCAGGCCGGCCCGGGCGTCGGCCGCGGCCTGGTACCCCGGGTCGAGCGGGCGCTCCATCACCTCCTTGAGCAGCGTCATGGAGGCGTCGGCGGCGCGGCGGGCGGTGCCCGCGGGCGCCGGGTCGCGGACGGGGGCGCTCACGCGGGCACCGTGCGCCGCGCGTCGGCGCGCAGCAGGCCGCGCAGCTGGCGGACGTAGAGCACGCCGGCCCACCAGTACAGGACGATCCCCCACCAGGCGAACGCCCACCCGAGCGGCCGGGCGACGTCGGCGATCGCGCCGGAGCCCTCGCCCAGCAGGATGAGCGGGAACGCGTAGAGCAGGTTGAAGGTGGCGGCCTTGCCCAGGTAGTGCACGGGCAGCGCCTCGAGCCCGAGCCGCTTCAGGAACGGGATCATCCCGAACAGGATCACGTCGCGGGCGACGACGGCGCCCACGAGCCACCACGGGATGAAGTCGCGGTACGCCAGGCCGAGCAGCGTCGACAGGATGTACAGCCGGTCGGCGGCCGGGTCGAGCTTGGCGCCGAGCTCGGAGACCTGGCCGAGGCGGCGCGCGAGCCAGCCGTCGAGGTAGTCGGTGACGCCCGACACCGCGAGCACCGCCAGCGCCCAGTAGTCGTACTCGGCGACGATGAGGAAGGCGAACACCGGCACCAGGAGCAGCCGCCCGAAGCTGATCAGGTTCGGGACGGTCCAGATGTCCGTCGACGCGGGGGCTGCCACGTCGTCCAGCCTACGTGCGGGCGCCGACCGCGACGGCCAGCCGCGGGTCACGGTGCGGCGTCGTCGAAGACGGCGAGCGTGCCCCCGTACGAGGCGACCCAGATCCGTTGCGTCAGAGCGTCGTAGGTGATGCCGATGGGGTGGTGGTCGACGGGCACCGACTCGAGCACCTCGAGGTCGGACGTGCGCACGCGCGACACGGTGTCGGACTCGTAGTTGACGACGAACAGCGCCGTGCCGTCCGGCGAGAGCGCCGCGCTGCGCGGCTGCTCGCCGGTGCGCACGGCGCCGACGACCTCGCCGGTGGCGGTGTCGATCTTCACCACCTCGCCGTCCTTGTTGAGCGTCGCGAACAGCCAGCGGCCGTCCGGGCTCAGGTTGAGGTGGCGGGGACCGCGGCCGACGCCCTCGAACGTGCGGACGGCGTCCTCGCCGGCCCCGGCGACGGCCGCCGCCAGGTCGACGACGGCCACCTCGCTGCCGCCCATCACCGCGACGTAGGCGGTGGTGGAGTCGGGCGAGATCGCGATGCCCCTCGGGTACCGCCCGATCGGCACGCGCGCGACCTCCTCGCCCGCGGCGGCGTCGACCACCGACAGGTCCCAGGTGCACCAGTTCGTCACCAGCACGTACCGGCCGTCCGGCGTCACCTCGAGGAACTTCGGGACGGCGCCGACGAGCACGGCGTCGGCGATCTCGAGCGTCGTGGTGTCGATGCGGTACAGGAAGCTGGGGTCGACGCCCGTCCGCGGTGTGCAGTCGTCGTCGCCCGGCGTGGCGAAGCCCGGCCCGTACATCGAGTAGTTCGACACCCACAGCTGCCCGCCGTCGCGCGAGAAGGCCGCCTCCACGGGTCCGCCCTCGACCTCGTCGTCCCACTCGGGGAAGCCGAAGTCGGACGGGACGATCTCGTCGTCGATGGTCTGCAGCAGCTTGCCGTTGCTGTTGAAGGCCGAGACGGTGTGCGTGTAGATCATGTTCTGCGCGACCACCAGGCCGTGGCCCGAGGCGACGACCGACTTCGGCGTCAGGTCGCCGGACAGCTCGTCGACCTCGTCGAAGCGGCGCTGGTCGCTGGGCAGGTCCGACAGCACGGGGTCGCGCAACGGGCCGGGCTCGAGCGCGGGCGCCGGGTCCTCGGTCGGTGCCGGCGCGGCGGGCGCGGCAGCCGGGTCGGACGCGGCCGCGACGGGGGTGGCGCCGTCGCCGACGGGCGGGTCGCCGGC